>JADGHK010000466.1 GCA_019686145.1 Bryobacteraceae bacterium
GTTTTATACATTTTCCAGTTGCCGGCCATAAGCGGTCTTCGAGTCATATGAGTGCGAGAGAGAATAGCTCCTTTTTCCGGGATGAACTTTAAATTCTAACGCAGAGTGGCCGTCAGACGATCTGGCCGAGGAAGCTTTCGCCGTGAGCCAAACGAAGGCCGTAGATCTCCGCTACGGTTTGACCGATGTCGGAAAGGGTCGGGCGAAGACCGAGACATACCCCTTTGCGCGCCCTCCGGCCGTAGACGAGAAGCGGGACGTACTCGCGGCTGTGATCCGTAGACGCGGTCGTAGGGTCGCACCCGTGATCCGCCGTGACAATCAGCAGATCCTTCTCCTTGAGCTTCTCCAGGAGCGATGGGAGCCACCGGTCGACGGCCTCGAGCGCGCGCGCATATCCCTCGACGTCGTTGCGGTGCCCGTACAACTGATCGAAGTCTACAAGATTCGCGAAGATCAGGCCGGACTTGACCAGGTCGAGCGCAGCCAGAGTCTTTTCCATCCCTTCTTCGTTTGTCCTGGCTTTCTCGTAGTCGCGAATGCCCCGCCCCAGATAGACGTCGAAAACCTTCCCGACCGCGAAGACCATCACGTCCCGGTCGTCCAACTGATCGAGAAGCATCCCCCGCGGAGGAGGTACGGCATAGTCCTTGCGGTTCGCTGTCCTGGTGAAAGAGCCGGGCAAGCCAACGAACGGCCGCGCGATCACCCGTCCGACTTCGTGCGGCCCGCGCAGAATCTCACGCGCGATTTCGCACATCCTGTACAGTTCCCACAGCGGGATGACCTCTTCATGCGCCGCAATCTGAAAGACACTGTCGGCTGAGGTGTACACGATGGGCGAACCTGTCCGCAAATGCTCCTCGCCGAGCTCTTTGATGATCTCCGTACCCGAAGCCGGACGGTTTCCGAGCGTGAAACGGCCAATTCGCCGTTCAAACTCTTCGATAATCTCAGCCGGAAATCCGTGGGGATAGACAGGGAAGGGCTTCTCCAGGTGGATACCCACCATCTCCCAATGCCCCGTTGTCGTATCCTTTCCGGGCGATGCCAGGGCGCAGCGGCCATAGCAGGCCTGCGGCTCGGATGCGGGCTCGAGATTTGCGAGGGGTTTGATGTTCGCAAGTCCGAGGCTGACAAGATGAGGAAGGTGCAACGGCCGAACCCGGGCTATGTTGCCGAGCGTATCGCTTCCCTCATCGCCGTATTCAGCCGCGTCCGGCATTGCACCAATGCCGACGCTGTCCAGCACGATCCAAACAACACGTGAGAAGGGAGACTCACTCACCCAGAGCCTCTCTGATGCGTTCTGAAAGCATATCGACGAACCGTTCCGGCACAAAGCCGTTGAAGCGGCTGGAAATCTCGCCGTCCCGGTTGAAGATGACGGTAGTCGGAATAGAATTCACTTGAAGAAGATTCGCCAGCCCGTCGTCAAACCAAATCGCCTTGTTCCACTGCTGGTTCTTCACGAAGGGAGCGACTACGCTGCGATCTTCGTCCGTGTTGACCGCCAGGAAAACGACGTCATCCCGGTCGCTGAATCGCTTCTTCACCTCTTCGTAGAGCGGGTACTGCGCCCGGCAGGGCCCGCACCACGTGGCCCAGAAGTCGAGCACGACGACTTTGCCCTTCAAAGAAGGCATCCGGAGCTTTTGCCCGTCCAGCCCGGTGAGCGTGAACTCCATAGGCTCCGTTACTTCGTAGTTCGGGAACAGGCGGCGGAGGGCTTCCTTCCGTTCCCCGGCGCGCCGCACATTGCGGTCGTACGCCTCCAGGATCAAGTCCCCGAGACCTTTTTCACTGCCATGATGCTGCGTGTAAAGAACGCCCATCTGGGTCCTGATTTCCGACCTCACGGCTTCGCTTTCGCGAGCATTGGCCAGCGTGAAAGCGTCGGCGAGATAATGAAGCGCGTCCGCTTCCTTCTTCGCCGCGATCAGCCAGCGCGCAGCTTCCCGCGCCGACTCCACTGTCGGGAAGAGGTTAAAGCTTTTCTGCGCCAGATCTGCGGCCGCAGCGGCGTCGCCCAGGATTCCCGTGGCCCGCGCCTTATAGAAAAGCGCGCGGCCCAGGCTCCGGTCCATATCCCGGCGGAACATGGCGCGGTCGCGATCACTCTGAATGGCCTTTTTCTGAGCCTCTTCGTCCTTCTCGTTCGCCCGCAACCGCTCCTCCAGGCGGTTCGCATATTCCAGAGCCTTCCGCGCCCGGTCCTCTGTTTCCTCTGTCAAAAGGGATCGTGTGACACGGTCGAGCACTTCGAGGTCCGCCGATCCGCGGGCTATCAGTTTTTCCCCGTAGGTGACAATCCGGGAGTCGTCGTTCAGCTCGGTCGAAGCCTTAAAAATTGCCCGCTCGATCTCTTCCATCCGGCCGGATTTCGGGAAGCGCCTTATGTGCCGCTCCAGCGCGCGGATGAAATCGATCTTGCTCGTACCCGCTTCGTTAATCGCCTTCTGCAGCTCGTACTGCTCGGTGACCGGGTTGTCCTGCTGGGCGATCGCCGGAACCACAAGGCAAAGGCCCAATGCGAAAAAATATTTCATTCCTGCTGTCCCTGTCCCGGCGTGGATTGGGCTGTGGGAGCGGCCTTCCCACGAAAGGCATCGGCGAGATAGGCAGCGCGTTCACGCGCCATGTTCAAGAACGATTCGTTCTTAATCACCCGCTCCAGCATCGGGAGAAATTGGTCGACGGCGACGAGCCGTCTCCGGTCCCATGAAGCCTCCATCAGCAACAGGGCCTTATTCACTCCAAGACGGTCAAACCGTACCGCGCGTTCCAGATTGATAAAGTGCTGCTCGGTTTCCGTGATTCTTTCGAACCAGTCAAGGAGCGCCTGCGCCTGCAAGTCGGTGGAATAGTTGAATTTCTGCTCGTTGCGGACAGCGCCCTCTTCCCACCGGAAGGTTTTGACGCCCGTCTTGGCGACCTTCAGGCCCGATTCCAGGGTTCGCCCGAAACGATCCAGCTTCTCTGCCAGGCCGAACACTTCGGCAGTATCGGTCTCGCTCAACCGGAATTTAATAGGCTGATCGTCGTCCGGAGATTCCCGATAGGTGACGTCGCCGCTCTTTTCGACGATGATTTCGACGTAGGCGGGTGTGCTTCCGGGAAAGCTTTTCGAATAGAAGATTCGGGGTTCCGCGGCACGGGCAAGAGGAAGGGTGGCGCCGACGATCGCAAGCGCAGCAAGGAGAGGCTTTTTCATCGTGCCTTCTCCGCAATTCGTTGCGCTGTAAAAGCGCGTGTGGCATGGCAAATGGCTACGGCGAGGG
>JADGHK010000467.1 GCA_019686145.1 Bryobacteraceae bacterium
GGGCAAGGGTTGGCTGTGGGAGGGATAAGAGGCGAGTTGCGGGTTAGGGGGCCGTCCACGGAACGAACGGCCCCGCGAATTTATCACAATCAGGCGAGAACGCCCCGAAGCGGACCCGTGCTGTCGGCAAACCGTTCGACGGGGGTCCCGAACGCGTCCAGCATGGACACGTAAAGATTCGCCAGCGGTGTATCCGGCGTGTAGACCAGGTGTTTCCCTGTATCGATACGGCCGCCACCGCGCCCGGCCAGCAGAATCGGAAGATTGTGCGGATCGTGCTTGTTGCCGTCCCGAAGGCCGGCGCCGAAGAGAATCATTGAGTTGTCCAGGACGCTGCCTTCCCCTTCCTTCGCCTCCCGCAGCTTGCCGAGAAGGTAAGCATACTGCTCGACATGCCACCGGTTAATCAGTTGATACTGCCGGAGCTTGTCGGGATCGTTCTCGTGGTGGGAGAGCGAATGGTGGCCGCCGGAGACTCCCTCCAGGAAGGAGAAGTTCTGATTGCTCACCGCATTGCCGAACATGAAAGTCGTGATACGGGTTGTATCGGTGCGGAAGGCAAGCGCGATCATGTCGAGCATCAGCCGGACGTGCTCGGTGTGATCCTTCGGTACCTCCGGTGGCTTCGCTTCGCCGTCAATTTCCGCCAGCGGCTTCCAGTCATTCTCCTCCGGCTTGCTGGCCCGTTCCAGGCGCTCTTCGAGCGAACGGACAACGGAGAGGTATTCGTCGAGGCGATGGCGGTCGGCGGACCCGAGCTGCTTTCGCAACTGCCGCGCATCGTCCATCACCCGGTCGAGCAGCAGGCGATCCTGTTTAGCGGAAATATGCTGCGGCTTCTGAGCGTTGAAAAGCCGTTCAAAAACAAGACGGGGATTGATCTCGCGAGCCAGAGGGGTGGTAGGACTGCTCCAGGCAATGTGCGATCCGTAGACCCGCGTGTAGCCAACGTTCTTATCGACGCCAGTGGTTACCGGCGCTGTGGCAAGCTCCAGGGAAGGAAGCGGCGTGCGCTTACCGACCTTCGACGCAGCCACCTGGTCCATTGAGATGCCGTTAATATTGATATCCACGCCCAGCGTCTTGTTGGCGGTGGTGCAGGTGAGGAAGCCGGCAGTCTTGATGTAATGGCCTTCGCCTCCTTTGGCGCTCTCGTTCCAAAGATTGGTCAGCACGAGCAGGTCATTCTTGAAGTCCCGCAGCGGCTCCAAGGTTGGAGAAAGCTCAAAGCTGCTCCCCTCGCCTTGTGGAGTCCACATGTCAGGGTGAATGCCATTCGCCATATACAGGACAGCCATGCGGACCGGGAACTGAGACGCCGCACGTGCGTAGGCCGGCATCATCGCTTCAAGCCAGGGGAGCGCCAGGGTGGCGCCTGCTCCCCGCAGCATTGTCCTTCGTGAGATGGGGAACCGAGTCATCGAATTTCCTCCTGCTTGGCAGTCATGACAGTAACTGGCCGATTCGCCACCGTTCCCTCCTGATAGCGGAACGGAATGCTGTGCACAATCCCTCGAATCAAGGCATGAGCGCTGTAGTTGTTTTTCTCTACATCCGCCACGATCTGATCCACCGTGCAGTACTCTTCGAGCGAAAGACCGCGTCCGAGAGCATAGCCGAGCATCTTCGCCGTGAGGTTGCGGATAAAGAGCGTTTTGCGCTCCAGAAGCACGGCCTTGAGAGCTTCCGGCCCATCGAACGTCGTGCCATCCGGAAGCTGTCCCTTGGCGTCAATGGGCTTCCCGGCATCTTCATCCCTCCACTGGCCAACGACATTGTAATTCTCGAGCGCAAATCCCAGTGGATCGATGCGGCTATGACAAGTGGCGCAAACCGGGTTTTCGCGGTGCTTCGTGAGCCGCTCGCGCAAAGTCTTGGGCGCTGCTCCATCGTGGCTTTCTTCAAGCTGCGGAACGTTCGGCGGCGGCGGAGGCGGCGGGGTGCCAAGGATCGCATCTAAGACCCATTTACCGCGCAATACCGGACTCGTACGGTGAGGGTACGAGGAAACAGCCAGTACGGCGGCCATGCCAAGCAGTCCGCCTCGACGGCTCTGTTCGGGCAGATCCATACGCTGCGGCTGCTGCCTGAGCCCCTGCATCTTGTAGCCGTAATGCCGCGCCAGCTTGTTTGTCAGGATCGTGAACTTCGAATCCAGTAAGTTCAGCAGCGACAGATCTTCAGTCAGCAGCTCTTGAAAGAAGAGGATCGGCTCATAACGGATCGCGGAACGGATTTCCTCGTCGTCATAAGCCGGGAAAAGCTTCGTATCCGGCCTTATATCCCGCCCAAGCTCGCGCGTGCCCAGCCACTGCTCTACAAACTGCTCCGCAAATTCGCGCGTCTTGGCGCTCTTCAACATCCGGGTAACCTGAAAGTCCAGAACCGTTGGATCCTGCAGCCTGCGCTGGGACGCGAGTTCAAACAGCTCTTCATCCGGCATCGTGCCCCACAGAAAGTACGACAACCGGGATGCCAGAGCGTAATCGTCCAGGAGGCGCGGCTCGGGATGCGGATTCGGGGGCTCGATCCGGAAGAGGAAGTGCGGAGAAACGAGGACGCCCTGAAGCGCGTAGAGAATGGCGGCATCGAAGGAATCCCCGTTCTTCTTGGCCTCCAGGAACAGGTCCAGGTAGTGCGCAACGTCCTCATCGGCGGCGGGACGCCGGAAGGCTCGCGGAAGGAAGTCGGCCAGAATCTTGCGAGCGGCCTCTTCCTCAGAAAGATCCGGGCCAGGCTTCGCTGTCAGAAAGACCGCTCTTGCCCTCGGATCCTTTGCTGCATACTCGAGCGCGCTCTTTGCAGCCTGCAGATACTTCTCTGCGTGAATGGGCGAGAGGAAAAGCGTCTCAGCTGCATTGTCAAAGCCCTCTCCCCCGGCGCCGTCAGCCGGAAGCGCATGCCCGGCGTTGATGTGGATATTTAGAAGGTCACGGACTGTGGCTGCATATTCGTTTCGGTTTAGACGCCGGAGCGGGGCGCGGCCCGGGGAGATTCCGTCGGCGCAAGCAGCCGTGCGAAGCGTAGCTTGCACCCACTCGACAAACTTTTCCCGCTGATCCATATCCGGCGCGGGTACGTTTGGCGGAGGCATTTCGCCGTCCCGGACGCGATTCATCATTCTTGTCCAGGCGCGCGGGTCTTTCAGCAAACTCTCCATGCTGGCGTGCCGCGTCACATTGAAACCGCCCGACGGCGACTTACCCTGGTGGCATCCCTGGCAGTACGTTTTCAGCAGCTTCTGGGCATCCTCAAAGGAGTACTTTCCCTCAGCCGCCA
>JADGHK010000468.1 GCA_019686145.1 Bryobacteraceae bacterium
CGGGGCCTCGGCAGAAGTGGAATCCATCGGATCGCGCCCGGCGATCACCCGCAGCAGCAGCGCCGAATCATAGACCGTCTTGCTGAAGGGGCCGATGTGATCGAGCGAACTGGCGAAGGCGGTCAGCCCGTAGCGTGACACCCTTCCGTAAGTCGGCGTAACGCCCACGACGCCGCAGAACGATGCGGGCTGGCGAATCGAGCCGCCGGTATCGGATCCCAGCGAAACAACCGCCGTTCCCTGCGCTACCACAGCCGCGGAGCCTCCGCTCGACCCGCCCGGGACCCGGTCCGGCGCGACGGGATTTCTCACAGGACCAAAAGCGGAATTTTCGTTGGATGATCCCATCGCGAACTCGTCGCAGTTGGTCTTGCCGATGATGATGCCGCCGGCCTGTTCGAGCTGCGCCACGGCAGTCGCATCGTAGGGCGGGATGTAGTTCTCGAGGAGGCGGGAAGCGCACGTCGTGCGAACGCCCTTGGTTACGATGACGTCCTTGACTGCGACGGGAACCCCGGCCAGCAAGCCTGGATCCTCGTCGCGCGCCAGCTTTTCGTCGACCCGTTTCGCCGCCGCCAGAGCCCGTTCCTCACTGAAGTGTAGATAGGCGTTCGTCTTGGGATTTTCCTCCGCGGCAAATCGCAGGGCCTCGGTGGTCAGTTCGACGGCGCTGAAACGCCGCGCAAGCAGGCCTTCTCGAATCTCCGGGATTGTGAGCTTCGCGATATCCATTAGCGTTCAATGACTTTCGGCACTTTGAAATAACCTGCTCCGGGCAGCGGCGCATTCTCGAGCGCCAGCGCCTCGCCAAGCGGCTGCACCTCTGTATCCTCGCGAAGCGTGGCCGTCTCCTCCGCCTCGTAAAGGACCTGCGCCATGGGTTCGACGCCCGTCAGATCCAGCTCATTGAGCTTGTCAATGTGGGTGAGGATTTCATCCAGATCGGCACGAAACCGATGAATTTCCTCGTCGGTCAGATTCAGATTGGCAAGGCCCGCAATGTAACGGACCTCGTTCTCGGTGATCTTCACGCTGTTTCCTTCTTCCGCGCAGCTTTATACAGCATGCGCAGCGCGGGGTTGGGGATTGAGTCGGCCTCGTCGGCGTGGCTCTCGATGAGAGGCAGGCGCCGGTATTCCCTCTGCGGCATCCGTCTCGGGATGGGAAGTCCTATGCGGAACTCCAACTCCGTTACGATACCAGCGCTGAGCGTCTTCTCGAGGCTCGCCAGAATTTGCGGACGGAGCGTGGTGAGCTGACGCTGCCAGACTGCATCCTCGACCTCGACGACAAGCCGGTTTCGCACCAGCGAAACGACGCGCGTATGCGCCGCGATCGTCTTTCCGGCTGCAACGGGCCAAGCCGCCCTTGCCAGATCCTCTGGTGTGACGCAGTCACCACACAACTTCGCCTTCGCAATCAGACGACCGGCTCTCTGCATGTCTGGTTCACCGCCATTGTACCAGAAGCTGTCTCCCGGGCCGCCTTTTCCGTCGCTACCGGGCTCTCTAACGTGTTGAAAAACAGTCAAATAGTGAAATGGGGTGGAGCCTGGAGGATTCGCTGAGGAAAGCGGCCTCCGGAGCCTCCCTTTGCAACACAATCGCAATATAATCAACAGGAACGGCCCTGGCGTTCCAATACGGGCTGACCCCACGGGAGGGGGATGTGGGACTGAAGCCGATCGTTCTGGGTGTATGCGCCGCTGCTCTTCTGCTGGCTGAGGGTATCGCTCCACTTTCGACCTACACTGCCGCTGAGCGCCGTCACTGGGCCTTCCAGCCGCGAAAGCAACCGGTTGTCCCAGTCTTCTCCAGTCCAGCCGACAGCAAGTGGGTCCGCAACCCGATTGATGCGTTCGTCCTGGATCGCCTGAAGAAGGAAGGCCTTCGTCCGTCGCCCACGGCGGACCGCGTCACGCTTCTTCGGCGCCTCTACTATGACTTGACGGGGCTGCCGCCGACTCCCCAGGAGATTGAGGCATTTGTGGCAGACAAGTCCCCTGATGCCTGGACTCGGAGAGTGGAAGCTCTGCTTAAGAGTCCGCGATATGGCGAGCGGTGGGCACAGCACTGGCTGGACGTGGTAAGGTTCGGCGAAAGCGAAGGCTACGAGTACGACACGCATTTGCCTGATGCCTGGCGCTATCGCGATTACGTCATCCGCGCCTTCCTGAATGACAAGCCGTATGACCGCTTTCTAATTGAGCAGTTGGCCGGTGACGAACTGTCGCCGGACGAAGAAGAGACGTTGATTGCCGCGGGATTCAATCGTCTCGGTCCCGTGCGCCGTAACGCTGGCAATCAGGAAGTGGCCAGCAGCCGGAATGAAGTGCTGACGGAGATGACGAACGCGGTTGGCGCGGCTTTGCTGGGTGTCACTCTCGGTTGCGCGCGCTGCCACGATCACAAGTTCGATCCCATTCGCCAGGCGGATTACTACCGCATTCAGGCCTATTTCGCGGCGGTTCATCAGAAGGATGTACCGAAGGCAACCGAGGAGGAGATCGCGGCGTGGAAGGCGAAGGTCGAACCCATTCAGGCCGAGATCAAACGCCTTCAGGCAGAGATGAAGAAGCTGAAGGATCAGGCCGGCACGGAGGAACGCCGCAAGGAACTGCAGAAGAAGGTAGAGGAGATGCAGGCCTCAATGCCGCCTCCCCTGCCTTCGATACATACGGTGACTGCGAAGCCGGAAGAGCGGACGGTGATTCATATTCTCGCCCGAGGCGATTACCGTAAGCCCGGGGACCGGGTTGGCATGCGTCCCCTCGGCGTTCTTCTCCCCGACGGCACGCCGGAACTGCCGGAATCTGCCCCCAAGCCGCGCCTGGAGCTGGCGAAGTGGATCGCTGCGCCCGATAATCCGCTGACCGCCCGGGTCATGGTGAATCGCATCTGGCACTACCACTTCGGCCGGGGAATCGTCTCGACGCCCAACGACTTCGGCAGGATGGGCTCGCGTCCGTCGCATCCCGAGCTGCTCGATTGGCTCGCCAACGAGTTCGTCTCATCCGGCTGGAGCATCAAGCACATTCACCGCCTGATCCTGAACAGCAATACGTGGATGCAAAGCTCGGCTCTCCCTTCCGACCAAGGCTTGAGGAAGCTCGCTCTCGAGAAGGATCCGGAGAACCGGTTCCTATGGCGTGCCAACCGGCGGCGTCTCGAGGCTGAGGCGATCCGGGATTCGATCCTCATGTTCTCCGGGCGCTTGAACCTGAAAGAGGGCGGCCCGAGCGTCATGGTCCCGATCGAGAAGGAGCTGGTCAAC
>JADGHK010000006.1 GCA_019686145.1 Bryobacteraceae bacterium
CATCGTCGTCGACCTCGGGACAGCGATCACCTTCGACGCCATTTCCGCAAATGCCGAATATCTGGGCGGCATCATTTGCCCGGGCATCGGAATCGCGATTAGCGGTCTTTTCAGTAAGACCGCCCGGCTTCCGCTGGTCGATTTCAAGGAGCCCGACACACTCATTGGCACAAACACGGTGGGCAGCATCACGTCGGGGATCTACTACGGTACGATCGGAATGATCGATGGCTTGCTCGAAAGGATGATCGCGGAGATGGGGCCGACGACAAAGACAATCGCCACGGGCGGACAGGCCGGTCTCATCGTCCGCAGGTCCCGATACCTGAAGTCCGCGGACGAGGACCTGACGCTCGAAGGGCTGCGGTTGATCTGGGAGCGGCAGCGGCAGTGAGCAGCGAGCAGGACTGGACGCCACAGAACTACTTCAACTACTTCACCGAAATTGAAGAACACTTTCAGAAAGCGCGAGGCACGAGTCTGTTCCTGCTTTCGCCGCTGGACTGGGCCCTCATCGAAAGCTGGAAGAACTCGGGGATCCCCCTCGAAGCCGTGCTGCGCGGCATTGACGCCGCGTTCGAGAAATGGCGGAGCCGGAAATCCAAGGTTCAGATGATCAACTCGCTGGCGTACTGTGCCCAGGCCGTGATGGCCGAAGCGCAGGCGATGGCCGGAGCCACTCCCTCGTCCGGAGCCCGGCCCTCCGAGGCGCCCTTCCCGCTCGAGGACTTGCGGGTGCACCTCGAAAGAAATGCCGCCGTCCTGAAGGAGAGGCCGGGATATGAAGAAATCGGCGAGGCGCTTGAGCGTCTCGCGAGCGAAGCGGAGCAGCACTACCGCGACCTCGAACAGCTCGAACAGCGGCTCACGGCGCTCGAGCAGAAGATGCTTAGCATCGCTCGCTCGCGCCAGTCGGAAGAGGATTTGTTTGCGGCCCGGCGCGAGCTCGATCTCCAGTTGAAGCCCTATCGAGGGAAGATGAGCGCTCCCCAGCTTGCCATGCTCGAGCAGCAGTACCTGGATCGCCGGCTGCTCGAAGGAGCGGGACTCCCGCGTCTGAGCCTCTTTTATCTGCGCTAAGCGCTCGTTCTGAAAGGAAAAGTTTGCGTTCCTGAAAGCCGAAGGGATAAAGTAGCTCGAATGAGCACGGCTCCGCGTAAGACAGTTGAGGCGATTAGGGACCCCTACCAGTTCCACAGCGAGGACGTTGAGGAAGCGCCTCAAGGCCTCTTTGCTACCCTCCGCCGCATCGGACCCGGAATGATCCTGGCCGCGTCCATCGTCGGCTCCGGTGAACTGATAGCCACGACCACGCTGGGCGCCGAAGTCGGCTACGTCGCGATGTGGGTCATCGTGTTCAGTTGTTTCATTAAGCCGGCCTTACAGGCCGAAATCGGGCGTTATACCGTAGCTACGGGCGAGACCGGACTCGCGGCGTTCAATCTGCTGCCCGGCCCGCGCTTGAAGGTCAACTGGGTTGTCTGGGCCTGGGCCTTCATGGTCGTGATGACTCTGTTTCAGGTTGGCGCGATGTTCGGCGGGGTCGCCCAGGTCCTGCACATTCTTGCTCCTCAGGTTCCAATCAACGCATGGGTGATCCTGCTGCTCGGCATCACATTGGCGCTGCTGCTGGGCGGTGGCTACGAGCGCATCGAGCGGCTGGCGACGGTGAAGGTCGGTTTGTTCACGCTCCTTACCTTTTTGTGTGCGCTTCTTCTTACGCGCATGCCTCAATACTTCTCGTGGGGTATGGTTCTTGAGGGCTTCCAGTTCCGCCTTCCCGGTGATGGATTGACGACTGCAGTTGCCGTCTTCGGTATCACGGGCGTTGGCGCCAGCGAGTTATTCATGTATCCGTACTGGTGCGTTGAGAAGGGCTACGCACGGTACGCCGGAAAGAGGGACGGTTCGCCGGCGTGGAAACGGCGCGCGCTTGGCTGGATTCGCGTGATGAATACGGACATCATCGCCTCCATGTTCATCTACACGGTCGCCACCGTCGCGTTCTACCTTCTCGGGGCCGGCATTCTGCATCCGCAGGGCCTGGTGCCCGCAGCCAGCGACATGATTCCCGTTCTGTCGAATATGTATACGCAAACGCTCGGCCCCTGGTCGCTCTGGGTCTTCTACGCCGGCGCGATCGCAACTCTATACGGCACCATCTTTGCCGCTACTGCCGCGCATTCGCGCGTATTCGCCGATATGTGTCATCTGCTCGGCTTCTTTAATGGAGCGGATTATAAAGCCAGGCTCCGGTTCCGCAGCGGCTTCGTTTGGTTTCTGACCGTGTTTCCAGCCGGGTTGTTCCTGCTCGTTCAATCTCCGGTTGGCATGGTGAAAATCGGAGGTGTTGCTCAAGCGCTGATGCTTCCGGTGATCGCTGTTGGAGCGCTGTATTTGCGGCACCGCCGGCTTCCCAAGGAAGTGCGTCCGGGACTCCTTTCGACAGTTGCACTATGGATTGCTGCCGCGGCGACGTGCTTAGTGATGCTCTATTACGCCATCCTGGTTATTAGTTAACATTCTTCATCAGAAACGGCCAATCTACTAAGATCGTCATACATGACAGGCTGTGCTGGCTCTTCTAGGGTTGGCGTAGTCAGTTTCCGGTGAGCATCTTCCTCCGAGTGCTCACCGGTTTTTTGTTTGATTTCGAGTCTCGAAATACGAAACACCGGTTTGTTAGTAATCGGTCATATTGCGAAGGGATGTATTCGAGTCATGCGAAAAAGAACTGAGGCAGGGATGAAACGCGCGACGCGGTCTGCCCAGCCTCGTTCGAGCACCCTTCGAAACAGATGCGCGAGCTCGAAAGGTTGGGACAGTGATTTCCTGCACTCGCTAAAGTAGCTTTCGACAGACCGTCCGCGGGCAGCCGCGGCGCCAGCCAGCGATCCCGTAAGGATCGCGGAAGCCATGCCAGACCCCGTAAACGGATCAATGAAGGACAGGGCATCGCCTGCAGGGTAGATCAGGTCATGCCGGGGCTTACGCAGACTAGTCGACATGATAAGAGGTCCGGTAACTAGCCAGCGAGTTGTGCGAGTCATCCGCGAAAGCCTGTCTTTTACAAGCGGGATGTTATCAACAAAGGAATCGATGTCAAACCGCACGGCTGTTAGAGTATCTTCGCGAGCCAATCCACAGACGTTTGTGGCGTTATTTTCTATCGGGCCGATTCCGATATATCCACCGGAGAAAAAGCAAAGCGAGACACAATCTTCGACAGGACCCGAAAAGTGCGCTTTGAAGCCGAAGATCCGGTGACCTTTTGGCGCACTGCCCTGTCTGCCCGCGGCCAGAATCAATGGCCCGGTTGTCGAGCCCTTATGCGAGTGCTTGATGATGCGGGCGCCACGCTCAGCCGCAAGGTCGAGTAACATCTTGTCGAGGCTGAAGCGGCTGAGGCCGTAAGCAGGTTCGGGCAGCGACCATTGCTTCACCGCCGAACCGATACGAAGCTCCATGCGCCTGATGGGGGCCGGAAGCTTGCCAAGGAAATGACGCCAGATGTCAAGCTTTTCAAAGACGGGCTGCACTTCCGGCGACAGGAACTCTCCGCACACCTTGTGCCGGGGAAAGGTGGATTTTTCGAAGAGTTCAACCTGAGCCCCGTGGAGGAGAGCCGAGATTGCCGCGGACGCTCCAGCGGGGCCCCCTCCCACAATCTGGACTGCAGGAATCATCGAGCAAGCTACTACAGGTCAATAGAAGTAGAGAACGTCCGGTCTGATTCCGTAGTTGGCTTCCGCGCACGGGCCGCATTCGATCTGGTAATTAGGTACTGTCTCTCGTACGATCTGCGGAATCACATACGGATGATCCGGCGCATGGTAGACGGTCAGTGACATGCGCGGCCGGTACTTTCTGATCGTCGCGCGGCCGCCTAGCAGCGCCTTCGGTTCGGCGCCTTCGATGTCCATCTTGATGAAATTGACAGCAGTCAGTTTCAGTTCGTCGACCAGCTTGTCGATTGTGGTCAACGGCACCTTGTGCACCGGAACAGACCCGACGCGTTCGATCAGAAAGCTGTCCGCCGCCGAGTTTGCCGGATCCACGTGAAGCGTCATGAAGTCGTCCTTATCCCAGACTCCCTTTGGATAGACGATCACACGGCCGTCAGTGATTTCTTTTGCAAAGTTCCTCCGGAGGCACTCAATGTTCTCCGGTGCTGGTTCGATAGCCACGACAAGGCTTGCTCCGGCGTTGAGGGCGAGGCGCGTAAAGACGCCCACGTTCGCGCCGCAGTCGAGTACGACATCTCCAGGCTGTACGTCGTGCTTGCCGGTTCCGTAAATCTTCCGCTTCATCTCGGCTAGGTTGAAGGGAAGCACGTACTCGCTGCCCTCCGGAATCCAGTAGGGCCCGTCAGGGGTCTCGTAAAGGCGGTAGCCGCTCTCGTCCTTCTTCACGAGTTTGCTGGCTTTGAGGATTTCATCCTTCAGCGCAATCTGGCGCTTCAAGTTGTCGGCACTCTTGACAGCTTGGGCCATCGGACAGACCGGGCTGCGCCCAAGTACGACGAGTGCTGCTAACCGCGCGGGTGGATAGACGACAATGACTGCCGCTAATATGACAAGGCCCAGGATAATCTTCAGCTTCACAAGCCTGAGGATATCACTCTTCGCTCCGGCGATTTCACGCCTTGCTAGGGAGATTTCGCGCTTTGTGGAGGATTGAAGGGGGCGGCGCCTCCGTTCTCAGATCGGCAGGCGCCGCTGATTCTGGGCTAGACCTTTTCAGGCACAACAAACGGTTTGCGGTACTGGCGGGTGAGCAGGCGGTTGGCCTCCTCATCGCCGACGCACGTCATCGTCGTGGGATCGAAGTTCAGGGTGCGGCCAACGCGATAGGAGATATTCGCGAGATGCATCAGCGTGCACGAGATCGCCCCTTCCTCGATGTCCCCGTTCAGCACCGACCGATCCCGCCGGCGCACCGCTTCGATGAAGTTCGCCCAGTTATTGCCGCCTTCCTTTCGCGCCGGCCCGGGCTGCTGCTCCCGGCCGAGGAACGTCTTGTAGCTGTCGTATCCGTCGATCGCCATATAGCCCTTCGATCCGTAGAAGATGTTTCCGACGGTGTTCCCCGCGCCGAAGCTCTTTCCCTCTCCGATGCCCGCTTCGTGGTTGGAGATCCAATGGCGGACCTCGAAGACCAGCATCTTCTTCCGCCCGCCCTCATTGAACTCGTACGTGGCCACCAGCGTGTTCGGCGTCTCCTGATCGTCGTCAAACATAAAGTGCCCGCCGATGGCGCTAACCTTCGTCGGGTACGTAACGCCGAGGCCCCAGCGGCAGATGTCCATTTCGTGAATGCCTTGATTCCCGATGTCGCCGTTGCCGTAATCCCAAAACCAGTGCCAGTTGTAGTGGAAGCGATTCTGCGTGAACTCTCTCTTCGGCGCCGGGCCCAGCCAGAGGTCGTAGTGAACGCCGGCCGGCACGGGCTCTACCGGCTTCCTGCCGATGGTATCCCGCCACTTGAAGCAGAGACCCCGGGCCATATAGACGTCGCCAATCACGCCCTCCCGGAGGTTCTGAACCGCTTCTTTCAAAGCTGCGGCCGAACGGGCGTTTACGCCGTGCTGCACGATCCTGTTATATTTCCGGGCCGCTGCTACGACCTGCTTCGATTCAAAGACGTTGTGCGATCCTGGCTTTTCGACGTACACGTCCTTGCCGGCCTGGCAGGCCCAGATGGTTTGCAGGGTGTGGTGATGATTGGGCGTGGCGATTGAGACGGCGTCGATCTCTTTATTTTCGAGAAGCTTCCGAAAGTCGGTGTAAGCGGCCGGACGCTTCTTGCCTGCCTTCTCAATCTCTTCCAGGCGCTTGTTCAGTACCGACTCGTCAACGTCGCACAGCGCGGCGATCTCGACGTTCGGCATGGAGGAGTAGGCTCTGATGTGCGAGCGTCCCTGCCCTCGTACACCGACACAGGCAACGCGAACTCGGTCATTGGCGCTTGCAAGGCTGCTGGCGGTTGCCGAAGCCGCCACGGCCGAGCTCAACAAAAAGTATCTCCGGTTCATAGGTACCTCTCGATCTGGAACTAGGGCTCTCCACACTCTATCTCAACTGCCGGTGGAGTGGGGGACGGTTCCGGCTACGCCAGCAGGAACTGGCTGATACGGCTCCAAAGGTGATCGAGGACGTCCGTGAGCTCGTGATCGCTGTCGACAAGTTCCAGCTCGACGTTTTGCCGTCCTTTCGCAAACGCCTGCGAGAGTTCGCAGGGCACCGTTGTGTCGTTCCTTCCGTGAATGATCAGCGTCGGCTGCTGCACATCGGGAAAATCTTCGTAGCAGCGGCCGTCCTCAATGAAGCGATAGCTAAGCTTCCGGTCGCGGCGGTCCGCATAGTGGTAGAAGGACAAAGCGCCTGTTCGTTTCCACTCCTCCATCCGGTCCACGCCGAGCGCTGCCGGCCACCGGCTGAGGAAGGCAAACGCGGGCGCCAGCAGGACCAGACGCTGGGGTCCGGGATAACGGGCAGCGTAAGCGGCAGCCAGGTAACCGCCAAGGCTGGACCCGATGAAGGAAACTTTGCGGTCTCCGACCATCCGTCGAATGATGTCAAGCTGACGCGAGATCGTCATGTGTTCGAAGTCGCCTTCCGTGAGATCCGGAATCTCGAGCGGTATTCCCAGCTTGGCGAAACACGAGCGGAAAAACTGAGCCTTCCTCGAAGTAGGGCCGGAAGCGAAGCCGTGAAGGTAGAGAATCATTGGTTCTGTTGAGGAGAATCCGAGTCTGTGTCGAAGCGAATTTCCGAGTCGGTTGAGAACCGGCGGAATCCGGTGTAGCGAAAGCGGTTCTCCGCCGTCATCTCTCCGTTTACGAACTGCTGGTGCAAAACGGAGGCGGGAAGGAGGAACTCCTGGCGGGATGGCTTGAAGTACTCCACGGTTCCCACGTCGCGAATGATCCGGTCCTTGTTCGTGCGTTCGGAAATCACCTGAATTTTCAGAGGCAGATAATCATCAGCGCGAAGCCAGATGGAACCGTTCAGCCTTTGGCGGTGAGCGCTTCTGCCCTCGAAGATTGTGAGGCTTTCTTCGCCGTCTTTCTGCCGGAAAGAGAGGACGACCGCGCGATCCGGGCCGACTCGGCCGGTGCCCGTGAATCGCAAGTCATACCGCTCCCTCCGGCTGCTGGCGAAGAGCAGGATCAATTGACCGAAGTCCGTCGCGCCGCCCACGAGGCCGTAGCGCTCAAAGTCCCGCAGCATCCTCTGCTTATACCGGTCGTCGTCGGATGAAATTCCTTTCACCAGCGCGACGCGAGCCTCTTCTGCTCTAGCGACCGGCTTTCCGTCGACGGAAACGACTTGCCGGAATTCATGGAGGGGCCCTCCCGGCTTCAGCGTGGAGTACCCGTATTCCGACACCAGTTGCTTGGTCTGCCATCGCCCTTTGGAAGGCGTGGCGGCAGCGGCGCCGACGCGAAGCCGGAAACGGGGTGGAGCGACGATCGCCCGCTGTTCCAGGACTTCCGTTCCCACCACCCGGAGCGCCCCTTCCGCGAACCGGTCGGCCTCTTCGAGCAGCCGTTGCAGGGCGCGGGGAGGTACCGGCTCGAGCTGCATTCCGAGCACCGGCAAAGCCGCCGCGAGGAAGGCGAAGGCTTTCATTAAAGCGATTTTAGCCGTATTCGAACAGTTGCGGTGCATGATGCTACATCGCTAGAATCAATGAGTTTGTGAGACATTTCGGGAGGATTCATGTCCGTTGAACAGAAGGTGAAGCAGATCATTGTCGAGCAGTTGGGCGTCGACGAAGGCCAAGTGGATAATACAGCCGCCTTTATGGACGACCTCGGGGCCGACTCGCTCGACATTGTCGAGCTCGTAATGGCGTTCGAGGAGCAGTTTGATATCGACATTCCGGATGAGGATACCGAGAAGATCACAACGGTAAAGGACGCCATCGACTACATTGAAGCCAAGACGGCGAAGAAGTAGTCGCTCCCGGAACCGAGGTAGCGATCGGCAAGGGGGTTCATTTTGTCGCGAAGAGTAGTTGTCACGGGTGTAGGGCTCATCTCCTCAGTAGGGATTGGAACCGAAGAAAACTGGAGGGCCCTGCGCAGCGGGACCAATGGTATCGGGCCGATCACCGCATTTGACGCCAGCAAGTTCAACTGCCGTATCGCCGGCGAAGTGAAGGGTTTCGACCCTACGCAATTCATCGAGAAGAAAGAGATCAAGAAGATGGCGAGGTTTATTCAATTCGCCATCGCTGCCTCTGAATTCGCGATGAAGGCGGCCAATTTCAAGGTCACTCCCGAAACCGCTGAACAGACTGGCGTCTACATCGGCAGCGGTATCGGTGGATTTGAGATTATCGAGCGAGAGCACAAGGTGCTCCTGGAGCGGGGACCTGACCGCATCTCGCCCTTCTTCATCCCCGCCACCATCGTGAATCTGGCCTCGGGGTACGTGTCCATTCGCATCGGAGCCAAAGGGCCGAACTCCGCCACTGCCACTGCATGCACCACCAGTGCGCATGCAGTGGGCGACTCATTTAAGATCATCCAGCGTGGCGACGCGGACGTCATGATTTGCGGCGGCGCGGAGGCTTGTGTCACGCCCATGGGTATTGGCGGGTTCGCCGCTATGCGGGCTCTCTCGCAGCGGAATGACGAGCCGGAGAAGGCTTGCCGGCCTTGGGACAGGTGCAGGGACGGATTCGTCGTCGGTGAGGGCGCCGGCATTCTCGTAATCGAGGAGCTGGAGCATGCCCGCCGGCGTGGGGCGCCGATCCTGGCGGAAATCGTTGGCTACGGCATGAGCGCGGACGCTTACCACATCACGTCACCTTGCGAAGACGGCGACGGAGCTTACCGCGTGATGCGAAGAGCGCTGAAAGACGCCGGATTGAAGCCCGAGAACATTCAATACGTCAACGCCCACGGCACATCTACCGGTGTCGGCGACAGGATCGAAACGATAGCATTGAAGCGTTGTTTCGGGGAGCACGCGTGGAAGCTTGCCATCAGTTCCACCAAGTCCATGACCGGGCACCTGCTGGGCGGCGCAGGAGGTGTGGAAGCAGGCATCACCGTGCTTGCCATCCGCGACCAGATCGCTCCGCCGACGATCAACTACGAGTACCCCGATCCGGAGTGCGATCTGGACTATGTTCCCAACGTCGCGCGGCCGATGAAGATCGATTACGCCCTGTCGAACTCGTTCGGCTTCGGCGGAACCAATGGCTGTCTGATTTTCAAGCGCTATCAGGAATAGCGCAAACACAGGGCCGTCCGCTTGTACCAGGGATGGCCGGCAAGACGGACAATCCATGAAGATCCTGGTGGCGATCAAGCAGGTTGCGGCTCGGGATTCCCAATTCAAGGTGGACGCAAGCGGCCACTGGGTTGAGGAGTCCGACCTTTCTTTCGAAATAAACGAGCCGGATGCATATGCCCTGGAGGAGGCATTGCAGCTCAAGGAACGTCATGGCGGAGAGGTCGTGGCGCTTTGCGCCGGTCCAGCCAGGGCGGTATCGGGCATCCGGGAGGCTTTGGCCAAGGGCGCGGATCGCGCAATCCATATCGAAGTGGAGGATCTGACGCAGTTCGACGCGCTGGGTGTCGCCCGGCTGCTGGCGAAAGCGGCTGAAACCGAAAGCGCCGACCTGCTCCTCACAGGCTTGCAGTCCGATGATCTGGGCTACGGCCAGACGGGCGTCATCCTCGCGGAACTCCTCGGCGTCCCCCACGCCACCATCATTATGGCCGTCGAGAAACAGGACGGCTCGATCCGCGTAAAACGGGAACTGGAGAATGGCTGGTTTCAGAACGTCACACTGCCTCTGCCCGCGGTCCTGGCAGTCCAATCCGGCATCAGCAAGCTTCGCTACGCAACGCTGATGGGCATCAAGAAGGCAAAGTCGAAGGAGATCCGGCGTCTCACTGCTTCGGATCTTGGTGTGCCGCCCTCGTTGAATATCGTGATGGAACGCGTCTACACGCCGGAGAAGACCAAGCGGACTGAACTGCTCGATGGCGATCCAAAGCAGGCAGCAGCTGCTCTGGTGGAGAAACTCAAGTTCGAGGCGCGCGTGCTATGAGCAGTGTCCTGGTGGTCATGGAGCAGAATGCGGGCGCCTGGCACCGCATGTCGTGGGAGACGCTTGCTGCCGGCCAGGAGATGGCCCGCCAGTTGGGTGTGGAGATCAACGGCGCGGTTGTTGGAGCCGATGTCTCCGCTCTTGCGAGCGAGCTTGCATCGAAGCGCCTGAATCGCGTCTATGCCGTGACGCACGACCTGCTTGGGCAATATAGTCCTGACGGGATGACCGCTGCCCTCGAGCAGCTCATCCGGAAAACGGCGCCGGACTTCGTCCTCTTTCCGCACACCTATCAGGTCCGCGATTTCGCGCCGAAGCTGGCTACCCGCTTCGGCCAGACGCTGGTCCCCGACGTCATCGGCTACCGGCTCTCCGGGCAGGATCTCGTGCTGGTTCGCCAGCTCTTCCAAGGGAAGCTGAACGCCGATATCCGCTTCAAGAGTGATGGTGTCCGGTTCGCCTCCATTCAGGCCGGAGCATTCCGCGCAGAAGCCGTCGAGGCTGGACAGGCGCAAGTGGAAACGATCACACCGGACTTAAATCCCGGCCTGATTCGCACAAAGGCGGAGGAGCCGTTCCGTGAGGCGGCGCGCGCTGTCGACTTGAGCGCGGCGGAGTTGATCGTGTCCGTCGGGCGCGGAATCGGGGAGAAGGAAAATCTTCCCCTGGTCCAGGAACTTGCGGAGGCGCTGGGGGCGGAACTGGCGGCCTCCCGGCCGATTTGCGACAACGGCTGGCTTCCCATGGAGCGGCAGGTCGGGAGTTCGGGGCAAACGGTCGCTCCAAAGCTCTATCTCGCCGTCGGAATCAGCGGAGCCATCCAGCACCTGGTCGGCATGAAGGGAGCCAAAACGATTGTGGCGATCAATAAAGACCCCAACGCTCCGATCTTCGAAGTCGCCGACTACGGAATCGTCGGCGATCTCTTTGAAGTGGTCCCCGCGCTCATCGAGGAAATTCGGAAGGTCAAGGGCTAGGAGTTTGTAAGTTCGGCATTGAAGTTTCTTCATCAGCCGCTGCGATAGCGAGAGCGTGGAGCGGCCCGTCTTCGGATCTGTAAACCGCCTCCGCCCATCGCTTCGTCCTTCACCGCAAGCGCGGACGTCGTCCGGCGCAATGGAAGGCTCATTTTTTCTTTCTGCCGCTAAATGCTGAATTTCTAAGAACTCGCTCCTCGCAGCGTAACCCGCAGGGTTCTACAAGATTTTGTGTAACTTTTTGGGTTCTTGGCCGAATAACCCTTGGCAAGCGATAATAAGGTTGACGAGAACCTCCGGGCGGCAGGCTCGGGAAAGACGGTGTCTATTGGGCCTTCATCTTTCGGAGTTGATCCGGCGGGCCCGCCAACGCCGGATTTGGAACACATTCTTTGAGCAGGCGGCGGTGGCGGCGAGTCTCGGATTCGGCGCTCTCATTCTGCTCCTGATCCTTGGCACCCAGATTCTGAATTGGTACTGGCCGCTGCTGTTGTTTGTCGTCGTCCTTGGTTTCCTGCTGATCCGTGTAAGGAAGCGCTTGCCAACTCCTTACGCGGTTGCTCAGGAGTTGGATGAACGTCTCGGCTCTCACGACACCCTCTCGACCGCCTACTACTTTTCGAATCCCGCGAATCAACACCGCTCGCCCGCGGAGTTGCGGGAGGCGCAGCGCAGGGAAGCCGAGCGCTTGGCATCGACTGTCTCGCTGGCTTCGGTGGTGCCGCTGTCGCTGCCCAGGACTTCATACCTCGCCCTGAGCCTCGTGCTTGTCGCATTCGGAATGCTCGGCCTCCGCTACGGAGTGCGCCATAGCCTCGACCTGCGCCCGCCCATCGCTCAGATCAATCTGGACACCTTCCGGCCCATGGACCCGATCGCGAAGGCGAAGCAGGAGCGGCGCCGTGAGGAGCAGCTCCTTGACGAGATACTTCAGCAGATGGGCCTCTCGCTGAATGACCGTCTGAACAATGGCGACCAGACGGATGAACGCGCGATCAGCCGCAGCGAGGATGGGGAGCGCGGAACGCCGGGCCAGGAAACTGCATCCCTGGACAGGAAAGAGCGGCAGACGGATGGGCAGGGCGATCCCAATCAGGAAGATCCGGGGGAGGGGCAGAACGAAGGTGGAGAAGCGAGCGATGGCCAGCCTCAGGCGGGAACGCCGCCGGCGCCGTCCGAACGTTCGTCCGATCAGCAGCGAGCTTCCTCGCAAAGTCCGCCCGCGCCTAACGATGAATCCGGCTTAATGGAGCGGATGAAGAACGCGCTTGCGAATCTCCTCTCGAAGATGAACGCCAAGGCGCGAAGCAGCAACAGCGGCAAACAGATGGCTTCGGCTTCGAAGGGCAGTCTCCAGCAGGGACAGGGGCAGGAGCGCCAGCAGGATCCGCAGGGGCAGTATCCGGGCGATGGGAAGCAGGGCGAGCCTGGCCAGGGCTCCCAGGAGTCCAAGGGGCAGTCCCAGGGCGAAGGAGCGGAGCGGGCTGAGGCTGGCGAGGGCCAGCAGGGTCAGCAGGCCTCCAACCGGCCCGCGCCGGAGGATGCCCGGAGCGGCGCTGGCAAGCAGGATGGGAACAAGGACGTAAAGCTGGCAGAACAACTGGAGGCGATGGGCAAAATCTCCGAAATCCTCGGGAAGCGCTCGCAAAACCTGACCGGCGAGATGATGGTGGAAGTCTCTTCCGGAAACCAGCAGTTGAAGACCGCTTACACGCAGCGGTCTGCAACGCACAGTGAGGCCGGCGGCAAAATCGAACGCGACGAAGTGCCCCTGGCTCTCCAGAGCTACGTGCAGCAGTATTTCGAAGAGGTGCGAAAGGTTCCGCTTCCGCCGCCTACGAAAAGCTCCGCGAAGCAGGGCAGCCAGACCTCGGGCAAGTCTGCGGCGAACTAACGGTCCTGGCGCATTTCGACGATTGCCTCGGTGATCTGGCCCAGATACCTGCCGTCGCGCATGACATCAGCGGCAATCGCGAATCGGGGTAATGCTGCCTTCCAATCCCCCGGTACGGAGACCTGGACTGAGCGGGAGCGCCGCCCGCCTGGCGGGATCTCGAGGGTCACCACATCCGGTTCCACACGCCAGCCCTCCGGGGTCACAAGCGCAACTTCCAGTTTCATCGCCTCTCCCCTCTTGTAATTCCTGGCGCGGATCTCCAGCTTCTGGCGTTCGCCGGGTCCAATCAATATCTGATACGGATAAATCTTCACCCAGCTCGGATCCATGCCGAAATCTACCTCTCCCTCCGGCAGGAGGTCGTGGAACAGTTGCTGCTGCTTCCGCAGCCGCTCCTCGGTTGCGAGCAGCAGCGAGCGATCGACGGGATAAGGACGCCCGTGTCCCGGCGCAATCATCGTCGGTTCATGCTCGATGAGGTTGCGGATGGACCGCAAATGGCTGTCGTTCTGGACGTCATTGCGAAAGATGAGGTTGTGCCGCAGAGCCGTCCCTCCGGGGTTCGGAAAGAAGGCATCGCCCGTAAATGCAACGCGATTGCCGTCGATCGTGACAAATAGCGCCATCTGGTAGTTGGTATGTCCTGGCGAGTGCGTAATTTCAAACTCGAACTCCTCCCATCGAAACCGCTCTCCGTGGCGAAAAGTGCGGTCTACCTGGAAGGCCTCTCCTAACGTACACCCCAGATTGTGCCCACGCGGATTCTCAAAAATCTCGACCATGTTGTCGAGGCACCAGATCTTTGTTCCGTGATGCCGCTTCAGATGCGGGAATCCGTTCATGTGGTCGTCATGCATGTGGCTCGGCATGGCCACATCGACCCGCTTCACGCCATACTCGCGCTTGAGAGTTGGAATGCTGTGCTCGACGAAGCGGATACGATCCGTCGTTGCCGTTGCGTCCAGCATCCGCGAGAACATCATCTGCGACGCGGACCCATAGTCGATAAACATGGCCTTGCCGCTGTCGCTGACGATGGCGTAAAACGACGATTCGGTTAAATGGTGAGCGATTAGGTGGGGGCTTACGACAGTGGGTCGAAAGGTTTCAATCGGCTCGCCGCCGTTCTGGAAACGGAAGTAGGCTTCCAGGTTGCGCATTGTTAGGGATATCGCCTCGTCGGGATTCTCGAGAGGGTCTCCGTGCGAGGGGCAGAGCAGCGCCGGTCTTTGTTCGCGCAGCCGGGCGAGCGAGTAGTGTCCGAAGTTAATGCCTTCGGCGCCGGCATAGTTAATCTGCGTGTCATAGAGCGTCTGAATCTTCCCCGGCGAGTGCATCAGGTCGCCGGAGAAAGCGACTCTGCGGCCGTCAACCGTCGCCAGCAGCGTAATCGATCCCAAGGTATGGCCGGGTGTCGGGAGGATGAAGAAGTCGGTCTTTCGCCAGCGAAAGGTGGAGTAATCGGTGAGGCGCTTCGCTACGGGTATATTGCGCGTCAGCGTGTTGAAGTCGTTGCGGACGTAGTAGAGATGAAAAACTCTGCGATTCCGCCAGAAGTTCTCGGCGTCGGCGAAAAGGTGGGTTTCATGCGCGGGAACGGCGATCGGGATGCGCCGGGCAACGGCCTTGAAGTCACCCTGGCACTGATCCCGATGGTGGTGGGTGTGGAGGATGTAGTCGACACTCCGGATGCCCATGTCCGACAGGTAGTCGAGAATCTTGCCGGAGCCGAAATCGATGAGGACGGCGTGGTCTGCGTCACGCACGACGTAGACGTTGCAGGTATCCTCGAAAACGAAAAGGTTCTCGGTCAGCTTGCGAGGCTTTCCAGCCGGCGCGAACCGGTCTTCCCGGCCTCCGGCGGCCAAACCTGGTGCTCCGCCGAATGCGCCGGCAGTTTTCAGGAACGATCTGCGGGACGGCATGCCGCCTATACTAACGAATCGGCGCGTCAACGGGGGATTCGGGAAGCCGTTCGCCTTTCACGTCCCGCCCGCCCTGATGCAGCATCAAGTGCGTCACCTGCCCCCCTCATTCTTGAAAAAAGTGATCTGCGCATCCACTACCTTGAGAAAGAACTGCGTCTCGGACTCGGCGAACACCTGAACGGCAGGCTGACCCGTTGCCTGGACCATGAACTGATCCCCCTCGCGCCAGAACCTGAGAATGAAACCAGGCCGAAGCTCGTAACTGCCTGCGCAAGCGTCCAGGATTTTGGGATCGAGAGGATGGCGGTGCGCTGCCTGGGAGGCTCCACAGTTTCGCCGAAAGCGATCAGAGCAAGTTCTTCCGCAAGTTTCCCGCTCTGCGCATTTTCGAGATTCGCTAGCGTAATGACGGTCAATCGTTCGTTCGGATACCGGGCAATGAACGTGGCAAAGCCGTTGATCCCGCCTCCGTGCGCGATCCGCGTTCGCCCCTTGTGGTCCCCGACCACCCAGCCGTACGCATAGTTATCCTTGAACGGCTCAAACATCCGGTCGAGCGCTGACTTCGGCAGCAACCGTTCTGTGTAAAGCGCCTGGTCCCACTTCAGCAGATCTTCTACGGTCGAATACATTGCTCCGGCCGCGTGGGGAATCGTCATATCGATAAAGGCGGCATTCCTATATCCCTTCGGTCCCAGCCTGTATCCGCTTGCACGATTCTTCAGGACCGGGGCAGGCATGTCGTAGCCCGTATCCTCCATGCCAAGCGGTGTGAGAATCTGCTCGCGAAGGACTTGCTCGTAACTTTTACCGGTGATCTTTTCCAGGAGATAACCGAGAAGCACGTATCCCGAGTTGCTGTAGTTGAATCTGGCTCCCGGCTCGAACTCGAGCTCCTTGTCTCGGAAGCGCTGCAGCGTCTCGGCGGGCGGCGATGGTTCGTTCATCGTCCGGAGATAATCCGGAAACGATGTAAAGTTCGGAAGACCGGCGCTGTGCGTCAGCAGATGGTGGAAGGTGATCTTCTGCCACGCCGGCGGAGCATCAGGCATGTACTTTGCAATGGGGTCGTGGACTTTCAGCTTGCCTTGCTGCTCCAGTTGCAGCACGAGCATTGCTGTGAACTGCTTGGTAATCGAGCCGAGCCGGAACTTCGTCTGAGGGTTGTTGGGCACGTTCCACTCGAAGTTGGCCATGCCGTACCCCTTGCTCAACACCGGTTTCCCATCACGCGCTACGAGCACCGAGCCGTTAAACCTTTGCTGGTCGACGTAGGCCTGGACGTGACGGTCAAGGCGTGAAGCGAGATCCTGCGACGCCGCCACAGAAATGGCGGCAAGGAATGCGAGTATAAGCCGGGCCATAGACTCTCCTACGCTCCGCTGGCCAGGTTTGTTCCGTTCGAGTACGGCCCGCCTACCTGTCATAGAGCGTCGCCAGTTGTTTAAGGCGTGATTGCTCAATCTCCCTGAGCGTCCCAGGGAGCATCCTCCATCTCCAGTTACCGCTCGGACGTCCCGGTAAATTCATTCGCGCTTCGGTCCCGAGTCCGAGAACATCCTGCACTGGAAAGATCACCATATCGGCTACGGACGCCATAAGGGTCCGGATGAAGGTCCAGTTGATCTCCCGTCCGTCGGTATTCAGGTAAGCCTTTGCAAACGCCCGTTCCTCTCGAAGATCCTCTTCCGTGCGCGTACTGTCGGTTCCTGCCGTGCTGTTCCACCATCCGATGGTCGTGTCGTTATCGTGGGTTCCCGTGTATGCCACTCGCTCACGCGGATAGTTGTGCGGGCGGAAATCAGGCGCCTGCGGATCTTTTCCGAAAGCAAACTGCAGGACGCTCATGCCCGGGAATCCGAACTGTTCACGCAGAGCTTCTACCTCCGGCGTAATGACCCCCAGATTCTCGGCGATCAGCGGCAGCGGGCCTAATTCGGCCTGTAGGGCTTCAAGCAGGTCGGCTCCCGGACCCTTTACCCACCGCCCGTTCTCTGCCGTCGGCTCGCCCGCCGGAACCTGCCAGAAGGCTTCGAAACCGCGGAAATGGTCCAGCCGGATGTAATCGACCACGGACAGCGCGGCGCGAATCCGGTCAATCCACCACCGGTACTGCGACGCCGCCAGCACGTCCCACCGGTAGATCGGATTCCCCCATAACTGGCCAGTCGCGCTGAAGTAATCCGGGGGGACTCCGGCTACCAGGGCGGGATCTCCGTTGTCATCGAGATGGAAGTACTCGGGGTGGGACCAGACGTCGGCGCTGTCGTGTGCCACGTAGATCGGAATATCGCCGAGAATGCGAATTCCGTGCTGATGGCAGTAGAGCTTCAAAGACGACCATTGCTCGAAGAATACGAACTGCCAGAACTTGTGCGCCTCGAGCTTGTCGCGAAAACGCTCCTTGCTGGCTTGGAGCACCTCAGGGTCCCGCTGTGCAATCTCCTTTGGCCAGCGGCTCCAGACCGCACCGCGATTCTCTTCCTTCAGAGTCATGAAGAGCCCGTAGTCGTCCAGCCACCATGCGTTCTGCCTGGTAAAGGCTTCGTAGAGGTCCCGGTCCTTTGCCGGGGCGCCGCTCATGAATCGAAGAGCCGCTTTTCGCAGGAGCGGAATCTTATAGGCGTAGACAGCCTCGTAATCGACCCGGTCCTCGGGAAAATCCGGCGCCTCCTGCAGTTCCCGGACGCTGAGATAACCCTGCTCGGCCAGTTGTTCCAGACTGATCAGGAGAGGATTGCCCGCGAACGCCGAAAACAACTGATACGGCGAATCTCCGTAGCCAGTGGGACCAAGCGGCAGGACCTGCCAGATCCGCAGGCTCGCGCCGGCAAGCCAGTCAGCGAACCGGTAAGCTTCGGGCCCCAGGTCACCGATTCCGAAGCGTCCGGGGAGGGAGGTGGGATGGAGCAGGATCCCACTTGATCGTGGAAACCTCACGCCTACAAAGGTAAGCCCGTTTTCAGGAGGACGCAATGCGTTCCAGGATTGTTGGACCGGCGGGGGGTACTGCGCTGCTACAATTAAAAGGAGTAACGCCCAGCGTCATGATTCAAACCCTCTTTGGTTCTGTCGAACAGGAACCGAATTTACTCGAGCGACTCAAGAAAGGTATTGAGAAGACTCGGGCGGGCCTTGTCGAGCGTGTCGAAGACGTCCTCTCGGGAAAGAAGCAGATTGATGCGGACCTGCTCGAAGAACTCGAATACACTCTGATTACGGCTGACATTGGTCCCCGGACTGCCGCGGAGATCCTGGAACGGATCCGGCAGCGCGTCGACCGAAAACTGGTCGGCGATTCTTCGGAACTGAAGGGCCTGATCCGGGAGTATCTGCTCGAAGTGTTGCAGGCTGCCGAGAAGCCCGTCCCCCGTGTCGACACTCCTCCTGCGGTCATCATGGTCGTGGGCGTCAACGGCTCCGGGAAAACAACAACGATCGGCAAGCTGACCAGCCGGTTCAAGAGCGAAGGCCGCAGTGTTCTGCTCTGCGCCGCCGACACATTCCGCGCAGCAGCGATCGAGCAACTGGAAGTCTGGGGCG
>JADGHK010000469.1 GCA_019686145.1 Bryobacteraceae bacterium
CCGACTACTGCGATCTTGCACCCCAGAGAGGCTCCGAAGCGCACGGCCTGTTCCAGGTTCGGGAGTCCCGCCTCGAAGGTCGACTCGTCGCGCCGCACCTCGACCGGGACGGGCATCGCTGTCACCGGGATCGGTGTCGGAGGCGATTCCCTGCCTGCCAGAGCGTCCCTTGAAAGAACCACGCCGTCATAGCCTGCCTCTGCCGCCAGTCTTGCCAGGCCCGGCCATCCCGGCCGCCAGCCAACGGTTCCGCCGTGCAAGGAGAGTCTGCGCACGATCCTACGATCGCACGCGCCTCCCCAAGTCAGCCAGCGCAAAAGACTTTGCCTGGCTCCTGGGGTGCTTGAGGAAAGCCGCTGGCTGTGATCTACTTGCCAACATGAAGCCGCAATTGCTGCTGATACTGGCCGCCGTGCTGCCTTTGGCCGGGCAGGTGAAGATTACGCAAGGTTCCGACCGCATCATGATTGATATCGACGGGAAACCGTTCTCGGCTCTCTTTGTCGGAGGGGGAGCCTGGAAGCCCTATCTGCATCCGTTACGCTCGGCGTCAGGAAAGATTGTCACCAGGATGTTCCCCATGGAAATTGTCGAAGGGGAAAGCCGGGACCATCCCCATCACCAGGGGCTTTGGTTTACGCATGGAGATGTGAACGGCGTCGACTACTGGGCGCGTACAAAGGAGAAGGGAGAAGTCCGGCTTAAGAAGGTTGTTGACCTCAAAAGCGGCAAGAAGTCCGGCTCGATCACCGCGCAGTTTGAATGGATCAATCCGAAGGGAGAAGCCGTCCTGCGCGAGGATCGCACGATGAAGTTTTATTCGCATCCGACGCTGCGGTACTTCGACGTAGACCTGAAGCTGACTGCCATTGAGAAGGCGGTTTTCGGTGACACGAAGGAAGGCACCTTCGCGATCCGTCTGGCGCAGCCGCTGATCGAAGGGAAGGGCGGCACGGGCAAAATGGTCAACGCCGAAGGGGCTGAGGGGGAGAAGAACGTTTGGGGCAAGCGCTCTCCCTGGGTAGATTATGCGGGTGAGCTGCACGGAGAGAAGCTCGGAGTCGCCATCCTCGACCACCCCTCAAATCCCAAGCACCCGACCTTCTGGCACGCCCGCGCCTACGGGCTCTTTGCAGCGAACATCTTTGGCGAGCACGATTTCTACGGGGATAAGCAGCGGAATGGCAGTATCACACTGGAGCCCGGCCAGTCCCTGCGATTCCGCTACCGCGTCATCATTCATCCTGGCGATGCGAAAACGGCCGGTATCGCGGAGCAGTTCAAGAAGTTCGCTTCCGAAAAGTAGAGCCGGGGCCGCGACGCGGCCGGTAGAATGGGAATAGGCTTGAGAAATCCCATTCATGTGATTGGAGGCGGCCTCGCGGGTTGTGAGGCCGCCTGGCAAATAGCCAAAGCGGGGCTCCGCGTAATCCTGTATGAGATGCGGCCTGTGCGGATGACACCTGCCCACAAGACGGGCCGCCTCGCCGAGCTTGTCTGCAGCAATTCCCTCAAAAGCGAAGCCGAGGCCAGTGCCTCGTGGCAGTTGAAGCGGGAGATGCGCCGTCTTGGCTCGATGCTGCTCGCGGCGGCGGATCAGGCGCGCGTTCCGGGCGGGCACGCCCTCACTGTGGATCGCGAATTGTTCGCCGATGCCGTCGAGCGGGCGCTTGCAGCCGAGCCGAATATCGAAATACGGCGTGAGGAAGTGGAATCAGTCCCGAATGACGGGATTGTCATCATTGCCAGCGGTCCTCTGACCAGTGAGAAGCTTGCTGCGGATATCGCAAGACGTACGGGATCCGGGAGACTGTTCTTCTACGACGCCATCAGCCCGATCGTCGATGCCGAATCGATCGACCTCTCCATTGCCTTCCGGGCCTCGCGCTACGGAAAATCGCTGGACGGCGGGGGTGACTATCTGAACTGCCCCATGGATCGGGAGCAGTACGAGCGGTTCGTAGACGCCCTGCTGACGGCTGAGAGCGTGGAGGCGCACATTCCCGAAGACGCTTGCATTCACGCCGGAAAGATTCCCTTCTTCGAAGCGTGCCTGCCGATCGAAGAGCTGGCGCGCCGTGGGAGGGATACGCTGCGCTTCGGCCCGATGAAGCCTGTGGGACTGATCGATCCTCGGACAGGAAGGCGTCCCTGGGCCGTTGTGCAGCTTCGTCAGGAGAACCTGCGGGCGGACAGCTACAACCTCGTGGGCTTTCAGAATCACATGAAGTTCAGCGAGCAGGCGCGGGTGCTGCGCATGATTCCGGGTCTTGAAAAGGCCGTTTTTCTGCGATACGGCCAGATTCATCGCAATACCTACATCAACGCTCCGGCGATTCTGACGCCAACGCTGCAGCTCCGTGGCGATCCGAAGATCTTCTTCGCAGGGCAGATTTCCGGCGTTGAGGGGTATGTGGAGTCCATGGCGACCGGACTGCTCGCAGGACGCTATGCTGCTGCCGCAGCTTTGGGGGAAGAGCCTCGGCCCGTACCACGTGAGACCGCGCTTGGGTCCTTATGCGCTTACATCTCGGGCGCGGACCCGTCCAACTATCAGCCCGCGAACATCGCCTTCGATTTGCTGCCTCCGCTCGACGAGGAAACGCGCCAGCGCTTACGGCACGACAAGCGGGCGCGCCATGCCGAAATGTGCCGGCGGGCGATGGCTGCACTCGAAGAACACCTCCTCGCCCATGTCTGAGCTTGCGCTTCAGATTGAACGGTATCTCGAGGCGCTGCGGCACGAAAACGTCTCGCCGCACACTGTCCGAAGTTACGGAGCCGACCTTGCTCAGCTTCTTGCCTATTTCACGCCCCCGGGCGGGGAGCCTCCGGATCCACGCGAGATCGATGCGCTGGCGATCCGGGAGTGGCTTGGAAGCTTATACCGCGAGGGCTTGAACTCCGTCTCCATTCGCCGCAAGCTGGCTGCCGTGCGTTCGTTCTTCAAGTTCCTGGCGCGCGAAGGACGGATCAGCGTAAATCCAGCACAGCTTGTCCGAACGCCAAAAGCTCCTCAGAATCTGCCCAAAGTGCCTACGGAGGAGCAGACGAACGATTTGATTAATGCAGTTGCTCAGCGCGCCCTCGAGCGTCCATACCCGGAGCGGGATCTGGCCATTTTTGAGCTGCTCTATGGGTGCGGCGTGCGCATCAGCGAGCTCGTCGGGCTGAACCTGGACGACATCGACTACTCCGAGCGCTGGATTCGCGTTTGCGGCAAGGGCCGCAAGGAGCGTCAGGTTCCGTTCGGG
>JADGHK010000470.1 GCA_019686145.1 Bryobacteraceae bacterium
GCTACTACTTCGCCCTCCTGCGGTTTCTCCTTGGCAGTGTCGGGGATAATAATTCCTCCCCGTACCTGTTCTGTCTCTTCGATCCTGCGAACCACAATCCGGTCATAGAGTGGTCGAAGCTTCATACACTCTGAGCCTCCGTGTGATTTTTTGGTTGGTTGGAGAGATCGCGGCGGACGCCGCCCTCTTCCCCAGTAACTAGCACTCTCGGGCTGCGAGTGTCAATAGACGCTCATAACCTATTGCTTCACAAGGTCTACTCGATTTTGGTAGACACGCCCAGAGCTATTGGATTGAAGTCACAAAGATAGAGTCACCGCGTTCTCCGGCGAGTAGCACGTTGCCGTTAGGAAGTGAGACAAGGCTGACAAAAGCCGCTTCCCCATCCAACCTGCGAACGGTCCGCTCACTCGTCCTGACCCACATCAACGTCTTACCTTGCGTCCAGGCGATGACGTCGTCTCGATTCGTCGATACGACAACGGGCTGCCGCCCGGACCCCAGAAGCTCCTCCTCCCCTCCCAAGCCGCTGTAGAAGATATTCCCGTCTCGCCGCCAGACAGTCGCCACTCTACCGCCGGAGGCGACTGCCAATGAGCCACCGTCCATCGGACATGCGTTGAGCTTCCAGGATCCGGAACCTACCTTCTGCGCCGAGCTGAACGTCTTACCGCCGTCATCGGATCGCACAACGTACATGTCTCGATTGCCTTCCAATGAGTTTCTGAACATCACGTAGATCAGGCCTTGTTGGTCGACAACTGCGGTGGGATGACAGCATTCGCAAATGGAGCCGGAGGGGGAGGCGTAGACAAGCCGATTCCCGGACCAGGTTTTGCCGCCGTCGTGGGAAACCGCTCCGTAAAGCGTCGTCCCTTTGCTGCGGAGGTCCAACCAGGTCGCAAACAGCGTATTCTTGCCGCCCGCCGCCATGCTATGAAGTCCTTCCCGGGCGGAGCCCGGCACCTCATTGATCGCCTTGCCGGCCGACCAGGTCTTCCCTCCGTCGGCGCTCATCCAGATAATCAGATCTCCGTCTGCGCCCCCGCCTCTTTCGCCGACAACGGCGGAGATGACAATCGACTCGCCAGAAATCGCAATCCGCGGGCCGCGGCGCATGCCGAGCGACATCTTCCCCTTAGCCGCCACGACCACCGGCCTCGTCCACGTCGATCCGCCGTCGTTAGAGGAGGTGAAGTAAACGGCATTCCCGGCCCCGTAGGTCATGACAACCTGCTGGTTACGGGCAGCGAGGTGAGGTTGCCGGTTCGGGACACCAGAGTAAGGAGAGAACTCAACGGTCATCAGCAACGCAAGGGCGAGGACCATACAGCCTCATTCTACGTCATTAGTTGGCGGCGGGAGCATTCCGAGGGAGTCTTCGATGTCAAGCCTCGATAGAAATGTCCCCTGGTTGGCCCCGATAGGTTCTCTATCGTGATCACCCCGCTGGAAGCGGGAATGGGGGTGCGGGGCAAGGGGACGGCCTGTGGAGCCGGCTTGCCCTGCTCAGCCCTGAATTGACCGCGCTGCGCCAGCAGCGGCTGACGCAAGGGGGTGGCGGCGGGAATATCGGATTTCCGCGGGAGTTTGGGTTTGACCAGAGCAGGAGGCTGAGGCCCGACCAATCCCGGCTCGGCGTGCTCTGCTGCTCCAGACAAAACACCTCGTCCCAATCGATGTGGAGTGGCACCGGCTCATGCAGATCGCAGCCCTTTGCCGGAACCGTGAACCTTCGGTGGTGCTCCGGCGGATACTGATCGCGCAGGAACTGATTGGCCTGCTCATGCGTGGCGATCTTGCCGAGCCGCATCTTCTGATGAAACGGTCTTGATGCGTCCCGTGACTGTGCTCCACCCGTCCTTTGGCTTGCCGTATTGCTCCATCCGCAAGGTCAGCGCCACCGCCCCAAGTGGTTTCTTCTTCGTGCAACTGCGCCAGCACCGTGCTAGTGGCATCGTCCACCAAATCGATCAGACAGCCGCCCGGTCCGCGCTTTTCCAGCCAGGCGTGGAAGCTTCCGCCCACTCAACAGTTCCCCTCCGCCCCACATTGCCGTGCGCCAGCGCTGTCGCACCCTCGCCGGTAGCGTGCCATCAGCCGCTTGGTTTGCCGGTAACTGATCCTCAGTAACTCAGCCGCCTCTACTTCGCTCAGTTCACCATCCTCCATCCGTTTTCAACATCCCGCTTCTCCGTACCTCTTCCTCGCCCATCCATATCCTCCCCACCGGACCTCCTCGGTCCCGTTTCACGGACACTTCTATCGAGCTACATGGGGAACACTATCATCGAGGTACAACATTTGAGGGAGTCTCCGACACTGCGACGCTTGCACCCTTTAATCGAATCCTACGTACTGAACTTCTTCTTCCAGCTGGAGGCCGAAACGCTCATGCACCCGCTTTTTCAACTCCGTGATGATCTCCCGAAGTTGAGCGGCGGTGCCCTGGCCGGAGTTGTAAATAAGGTTGGCGTGATAATCGGCGACCTGAATATCGCCGTTCTTCATTCCTTTTGCCCCGGCCGCTTCCAGGAAGTACGCTGACGGAACTTTGCCCTCCCGAATCACTCGCGCGGGAATTTGCGCCGCCAGTTCGGGAGGCAAGTCCGCAAGCAGCAGATTCTTGAAGATACTGCCCGCGCACTTCATCGTTGGCGGATACTTCTGGTTGCGCATTCGCAGGATGCCGTCAGCCGTCTGGCGAAGCTCTGCGGGATCCGCCGGCGAGAGCCTCAGATCCGCGGAAAGGATGACCCAGTCCTTGCGCCGCTTAAAGATGCTCTCCCTGTACTCAAAGCAGCACTCTTCGCACTGAAACAATCGAACTTCCTGACCGTCGACGAAGCTGACACACTCGACGCTCTCGGAGATCGAGTGGCCATAGGCGCCAGCGTTGCCGTAAATCGCAGCTCCGACGGAACCAGGAATGCCAGTCATGGTCTCCAGGCCACGAAGGCCGGCGTTAATCGTGAAGTCGACCAGGTCCTGCAGCGCAGCTCCAGCATCGACAGAAACCGAATCGCCGTTTGCCGAGATCCGGCTGGCCGTGTACCGCAGCACGATGCCGCGGAATCCCTGATCGGAAACGATAAGATTCGTGCCCGCTCCGATCACCACGTATTTCAAGCCGCTCTCCCGCACCAGACGCAGAGCAGCAATGAAGGAGCTTTGATTGCTTGTCTCGACGTATACGTCGGCCGGACCGCCGATGCCGAACCGGGTGTATTGAGAAAGAGGCGTC
>JADGHK010000471.1 GCA_019686145.1 Bryobacteraceae bacterium
GAAGAGGGGCAGTCCTATCTGGGGGCCATGCGAGCCGCGGCCAACTTCGCCTGGGCCAACCGGCAGGCGATCGTTCACTTTCTCCGCGACTCCTTCCGCCGAATTTTCGGAGAAGACGTCCAATTGAGCGTTCTTTACGACGTTTCCCACAACATCGCCAAGCGGGAGCGCCATGAACTGAACGGACGGCAGGTGGATGTTCTGGTGCACCGGAAGGGCGCCACCAGGGCCTTCCCTCCCGGCAACCCGGAAATCCCGGACGCTTACCGCGAGATTGGTCAGCCGGTGCTGATCCCAGGGAGTATGGGTACGGCATCCTGGATTCTCGTAGGAGGTCCGGGCGCAATGAAGGAGACCTTCGGCAGTGTCTGTCACGGCGCCGGACGTCTCCTGAGCCGGACGGCGGCGCGCAAAGGACACGACGCCAAAAAAGTGCAGCAGAAGCTGGAGTCGGAGGGCATTATCGTCCGCAGCGAGACACGGGACGGGATTCTGGAAGAGATTCCGGAAGCGTACAAGAATGTCGATGACGTCATCGAGGTCGTGCATCAGGCAGGTCTCGCGCGCAAAGTGGCGCGATTGCGACCGATGGGCGTCATCAAAGGCTAGTCGAACAAGCCAGCGGGAGGAGCGATGCGGGTTTCTATCATTGGGACCGGATACGTTGGACTGACAACCGGCGTCTGCCTGAGCTACCTTGGGCATTCCGTAACCTGTCTCGACCTGGACGAAGCGAAGATTGAGTGCCTGCGGCGCGGCCGGATCCCCATCTACGAGCCTCATCTCGATAGCCTGATGGAACTATCGGGAGAGAATCTCAAATTCAGCACCTGCTATGAAGAGGCGATACCCGGCTCTGACGTCGTGTTCATCGCCGTCGGCACGCCGCCGCTTGAGAACGGAAACCCGGACTTGCGGTATCTTCGATCGGCCGCGCAGAGCGTCGGGCAGCACTTGAGTGGCGAGTTCACGGTGATTGTCAATAAATCCACGGTGCCGATCGGCAGCGGCAACTGGGTCGGCGCCCTGGTGCGTGAGTCTCTGGAAAGCAGAAACGGCGGGGCGTCGACTGGTTGCTTCGCCGTGGCGTCCAACCCGGAATTCCTGCGAGAAGGATCGGCGCTCCAGGACAGCCTTTATCCGGATCGCATCGTCATCGGAGCAGACGAGCCGCGCGCCCTGGAAGTGCTGTACACGCTCTACCGTCCGATCCTCGACCAAACCTTCGCGGCTCCGACGTTTCTTCCGCGTCCGGACGACCTCGGAGCGGTTCCCCTGGTCTCCACCGATCTCGCTTCGGCTGAGCTGATCAAGTACGCCGCAAACGCCTTTCTCGCTTTGAAGATCAGTTACATCAATGAGATTGGCCGTCTGGCGGAGAAAGTCGGCGCGGACATCCTGCAGGTCGCCCGCGGCATCGGTCTCGACGCCCGGATCGGTACTCGCTTTCTTCAGCCTGGTATTGGCTGGGGCGGGTCCTGCTTTGGCAAGGACACGGCGGCGCTGGTGGCGACGGCCGCCGAATACAACCTGACGATGCCGATCGTCGCTGCCGCCCGCGAGGTGAACTACCGGCAGCGGGAGAGGGTAGGAGAAAAGCTGCTGGGCGAGTTGAAGATTCTGAAAGGACGCACCATCGGACTCCTGGGGCTTGCCTTCAAGCCCCACACGGACGACCTGCGTGAGTCGCCCGCCACAGACATCGCGCGCCGTCTGATCGATCGGGGATGCCGCGTGCGAGCCCATGATCCGGTCGCCATGGACCGGGTCAGGCGGGAACATCCGGACCTCGAGCTGTCCTTGTGCGACTCGCCGGAAGCTGTGGCGCGGGACGCCGATGCCCTCGTGCTCGTAACCGAATGGCCGCAATACCGCGATCTCGACTGGGAGAGTATCGCGAAAACCATGCGGACCAGGCTCATCATCGACGGACGGAACGCCCTCGAGCGAGGAAAGCTCGAGCGCGCCGGTTTTCGCTATCTTACTCTTCCGTAATTACGGCTGCTGCCAGTCTGTGCGGCGGAGGATCTGCCCGTTGCGGCTATTGGTGAGTTTGCCTTCCTCGACCGATATCTTGCCGTTGACGATGACGTAGTCGAAGCCTTCGCTGTACTGGTGGGGCTGCTGGAAGGTCGCTTTGTCCTGAACCTTGTCTGGATCAAACAGGACGAGGTCGGCCGCCATACCTTCGCGGATGAGCCCGCGATCTCTCAAACGGAAGGTCCGGGCGGGCAGGGAAGTCATCCGGCGGATCGCATCTTCCAGCGTCAGCACCTTCCTGTTTCGTACGAACTCAGCAAGCACCCGGGCGTTCGTGCCGTAGGACCGGGGATGGGGCATGCCCACTCCGAACTCGCGAACTCCGCCGTCGCTCGCAATCGCTGTGTGCGGGTAGCGCAGGATCCGCTCGACGTCCTCGTCGCCCATCGAATGGTAAACCATCTGCGCGCCGCCTTCTGCCATGAGGTCCAGAATTGTCTGCACTTCATTGGTGACGGATTTCTCCCGTCCGCGAAGGACGTTGATCTCACTGATGGTTTTGCCTTCGATCGTGCGATCCCGGGGGAAGCTGGCAACCATCGCGTAGGAGTAGTCGGAGTGGCCGAGCTGCTGCAACTTTTCCAGCATCTCCTTTGCGATTCGTCCCCGCGTCGCGGGATCCTTCAGCCGCTCTGCGATCTTCTCACTGCCGTCGGCGAGCGCCCAGCTCGGCAACGTGATTCCAAGGTTCGTGCTGGACCGGTTATAGGGGTACTGATCGATGACGACATCAATGCCTTCGGCACGGAACTTCTCGACGAGCGCGAGCGACTTGTCGCTCGATCCCCAAAGCCGGCGGTTATCAATCTTGAAGTGCGACAACTGTACCGGCATCCGCGCCTCGCGCCCGACAGTGACTGCCTCGGTGATCGCTTCGAGGACTTTCTCTCCTTCGTCCCGCATGTGGCTCGCGTAGACGCCGTCGTATTTTGCGGCGGCTTTCGCCAGAGCCACCACCTCGGCCGTATCCGAGTAGGCGCCGGGAATATAGATCAGACCTGTTGAGAAGCCGACGGCGCCATCGCGCATTCCCTGCTCAACCAGCGCCTGCATCCGCTGAATCTCTTCCGGGGTTGCCCGGCGGTTGGCCGTGCCCATAATTTCGCGCCGTACAGTGTTGTGGCCGATCAGCGAGGCGACGTTCAACCCGATTCCAAGCTTCTCAAGTTCGCGGAACCAGGCGGCCAGGCTGGCCTTCGAGCC
>JADGHK010000472.1 GCA_019686145.1 Bryobacteraceae bacterium
GACCTGTTATCATTGCGGCTTCATGGACCAATTTTCCATAGGAGTGGATCTCGGCGGGACCAACCTTCGCGCCGCCGCTATAGACGATCGAGGCGAGATCTTGCAGCAGATATCGGGCGCGACGAATCTGTCCGAAGGGCGTGACGCGGTCGTTGATGATATCGTCCGGTCGATTGAGGCGCTTCGGGATGCCCGCCGGGGCTCGCGGCTTGTCGGCGTCGGCATCGGCGTACCCGGCTTCATTCTGATCGAGAAAGGGTACATCGTAGGTTCCAACAATCTGCCCGATTTCGAGAACTTTCCGGTAAGGGACGTCATTGAGCAGAAGCTCGGAACCAAGGTGATCCTGGAGAACGACGCCAATGCTGCCGCTCTGGGGGAGAAATGGATGGGAGCAGGGCGCGATGTGGACGACTTGATCCTGCTGACTCTCGGTACCGGAATCGGCGGCGGCATTATCTCGAACGGCCGGGTCCTGCATGGGCACGTCGGGATGGCCGGGGAACTGGGGCACATGACGGTCGTGCCTGGCGGGAATCCTTGCGGCTGCGGCAACTTCGGCTGTCTCGAGAAGCATGCCTCGGCGACATACATCGCCAGCGCGGCGAAGCTGCTGAGTCTTGGCGACGCATTGACAGCCGAGGGAGTTTACCGCCTGGCGCTCCAGGGAGAGGAGCGGGCCAAAATGATTTTTGAAAGCATGGGTTCGGCTTTGGGAATCGCCCTGTCGAACCTCATCAACATCTTCAACTTTCCGTTGTACCTCCTAAGCGGCGGCCCGCTGCCGGCTTGGGACTTCTTTTCGCCCGCGATGTTCCGGGAGGTGAAGGCGCGGTCTTTCACGTACCGCAACGCGCCGACCCGAATTGAAAAGGCAACATTGGGTAATCTCGCGGGTTTGTACGGCGCGGCCTATCTTCCGTTCCAGGCTGCCGCTGCGCATGAAGTTGTCGGATCTCCGGATCGGAGGTTTTGATGTACTGGCTAGGGATTGATACAGGTACCGGGAGCACCCGTGCGCTTCTCGTAGATGAGTTCGGCAAAGTCAGGGCCAGCTTTACCGCTCCCCACGAGGACATAAAGATGGAGCGTCCTCTGTGGGCGGAGCAGCGCCCTGAAAACTGGTGGGATGCCGCAGTCACGGCGATTCGCGGCGTGCTGTCGGCCGCGGGCGCCTCTGGCAAGGACGTCGGTGGCATCGGCCTCAGCGGGCAGATGCACGGTCTTGTGATCCTGGACGGGAACAACAACGTCATCCGGCCTGCGCTGATCTGGTGCGATCAGCGGAGCCAGGCCCAGGTGGACAGCATTAACGCGATCATAGGCAAGGAGAACGTTCTGGCCTGCACGGCCAATCCCGTCCTGACCGGCTTCACGCTCCCGAAACTGCTCTGGGTGCGGGACCATGAGCCGGAGAAGTTTGAGGCCGTGCGGAAGCTGCTTCTGCCGAAAGACTACATCCGGTTCCGCCTCACGGGCGAGTTTGCCACCGATGTGTCGGATGCCTCCGGGACGTCTCTGTTTGATGTCGTCAAGCGCAGGTGGTCGTTTGAAATGGCGGACCGGCTCAAGATCGACCGGGCCATCTTGCCGCAAGCATTCGAATCGGCCGAAGTGACAGGCAAGGTGAGTCCGGAAGCCGCGGCCCTTACCGGACTGTCAGCGGGTACGCCGGTCGTGGCGGGCGGCGGCGATCAGGCCGCGAGCGCCGTTGGCAACGGCATTGTCGAAGAGGGCATTGTCTCCTGCACTCTTGGCACCTCCGGCGTTGTTTTTGCTCATATGGACCGGGCAGCCTACGACCCGGCCGGCAGAGTCCACACCTTCTGCCATGCCGTCAAGGGGAAGTGGCACGTCATGGGCGTCACGCAGGGAGCGGGCTTGAGCCTGCAGTGGTTTCGCAACCAGCTCGCTCCGGGGACCGACTACGACCAGTTAACCGCTGAGGCAGCGAAGGCACCCGTCGGATCGCAGGGGCTGTTCTGGCTGCCCTACCTGATGGGAGAGCGGACCCCTCATCTGGACGCGACTTGCCGCGGAGGCTGGATTGGCCTTACCGCGAAGCACACCCGCGCCGACCTCATCCGTGCCGTTCTCGAAGGCGTGAGCTATAGCCAGAAGGATTGCCTCGACATCATCGAAGGAATGAACGTATCGGTCAAGCGGATTCGCCTGTCCGGAGGCGGAGCGAAGAGCGCTTTCTGGAGGCAGATGTTTGCGGATGTCTTCGGGCGCCCGGTCGCGACTCTCGAAACGCAGGAAGGATCCGCTTACGGCGCGGCCTTGCTGGCGCTTGTCGGCACAGGAGCCTATGGTTCAGCGGAAGAGGTCTGCCGTGCCGCGATTTGCGAAGTGGAGACGGTGACCCCGCGAAGCGCCGAAGCGCGGCGTTACGCGGATACGCATAAAGTTTACAAGGCGCTGTATCCGGCGCTGCGTCCGGTGTACGGCCAGATTCAGGCCTTGGACTAGCTTCGCGCTCTGGCTTCCTGCTCCTTGTACTGAAGCTGGTAGAGCTTCCAGTAAATCCCCTTCTGTGCGAGGAGCTGTTGATGAGTGCCCGTCTCGCGCAGCCTGCCCTTGTGCATGACGAAGATGCGATCTGCTCGCTGAATGGTGGAAAGTCGGTGGGCAATGATGATCGAGGTCCGGTTTTGTACAAGCTTTCCAAGAGCATCGCGGACCTTGAGCTCGGTTTCCGTGTCGACACTGGAGGTGGCCTCGTCCAGGATCAGGTAGCGGGGATCGTGCGCCAGCGCCCGCGCAAAGCTGATGAGCTGCTTCTGCCCGGTGGAAAGGCCATTGCCGCGCTCCCTGACCGGCTGGGCGAATCCGTCAGGGAGGCTTTGAATAAAATCCAGCAGATTGACCTGCTCGACCGCCTCGTGCATCTGTGCGTCGGTGATGCTGGCCGTTCCGAGGCGGATGTTATCGCCGATGGTGCCGGTAAACAGATAGGGATCCTGTAGCACCACGCCGAAATGCCGCCGTAGCTCGCGCGGTTCCATATCGCGGATATCGGTTCCCCCAATGCGAATGGCCCCTCGCTGAACATCGTAGAAACGCAGAAGCAGGTTCGTCAGAGTCGTTTTGCCTGCGCCCGTGTGACCGACAACCGCGATCGTCTCACCGGGTTCGATGCGGAAGGTCACGTCTTGCAGCACCCAGTCTTCCCCTTTATATGCGAACCAGACATGATCGAATTCGATCGCGGCGCGATCCGTGGGGAAGGGCTTGGGGGT
>JADGHK010000473.1 GCA_019686145.1 Bryobacteraceae bacterium
CCGATCGGGCTTCTGGCCGGTTTCGCATACGCCGTGAAGTACACCGGTTTCCTGGCAGTGTTCTATGCTCTGGGCGCAGTCGCGTGGCGTTGCTGGCGGCGTAGAAAACCCGTACTCCTACCCGCGGTCACCATCAGTGCCTGCGCTGCCCTGCTGATCGTGCCGTGGATGGTGAAGAACTGGGTTGTGGTCCGCAACCCGGTATCGCCATTCTTTAACCGCTGGTTTCCCAACCCGTACGTCCATGTGGATTTCGAGCGGGAGTGGAGCGAATATCTGCGGTCCTATGAACTTGAGGACCGGTCGCAGATTCCTCTGGAAGTCACGATCCGCGGCCAGAAACTGGCCGGGTTGGTGGGCCCCTTGTTTCTGCTGACACCGCTGGCACTGCTCGCGGCGCGAATTCCGGCCGGACGCCCGGTGCTCCTTGCCGCCGTGATCTTCACGCTTCCGTATCCCGCCAACATCGGCACCCGATTTCTCATCCCCGCGCTGCCATTCTGGTCACTGTCGCTCGCCCTGGCCGCGTCGTTGTGGCGTCCTGCTCTCGCCGTGCTGGTTCTGGCTCATGCGCTGCTCTCGTGGCCCAGAAACGTGCGCCGGTACTGCGACACCTACGCTTGGCGAATCCGAGAATTTCCGTGGAAGGCGGCTCTCCGGATCACACCGGAAGAGTTGTGGCTTGGGGAGAAGGCGCCCGTCTATTACGTCGCACGGATGATCGAAAAGCACGTACCGCCCGGCGCCAAAGTACTTTCGTTCCAAGACGTTATGGAAGCCTATACAAACCGCGAAGTACTGGTTGCCTACCGGAGCGCGGAGACCCGCCTGCTGCGCGACATCTTCCTGACGCCCCTCGTCGAAGAGTTCATACCGCGAGTAAAGCTCTCGTTTCACTTCCCCCCCCGGACTCTTCGCGCGATCCGCGTGGAACAGATGGCGAAGGCTGAGTCCAACATCTGGAGCGTGTGCGAGCTGCGCGTCTTTCTTCGAGGGCGGGAGCTCGATCGAGCGCCGGAGTGGCGTCTGCGTGCAACGCCCAATCCCTGGGACGTGCAGCTCGCTTTCGACAACAGTCCGGTGACGCGCTGGCGGAGCTGGCAGGCAATCGAGCCTGGCATGACGCTGCAAGTGAACTTCGGACGGGATCAGGAGGTGGACAGTGTCGCTATCGAAGCCTCAGACGACCAGCCTAATGTCCGCCTTCGGTTGCACGGAATGTCGCCCGATGGAACCTGGAGCGTGCTTTCGGAGTCCCCTCAGCTTGCCGGCGCTCCCGTGCCTGCCCGGCTCCGGCGCTATGCCACCGAGGAGCTGAAGCTTCGAGGCATCAGTTACCTTCTGATTCATGAGCAAGACCACGGCGCGTCGGACCTGCAGGAAAAACCCGCGGCCTGGGGCGTGACTCTGATCGATAAGGCAATGAACGCTGCACTGTATCGTCTGGACTAGAGGAGTTGAGATGCGTCTGTTTCTGGGAGTAGATGGCGGCCAATCGAGTACGATGGCGCTGATTGCCGACGAGTCAGGCCGCGTTATCGGCAGCGGCCGAGGCGGTCCGTGCAATCACGTGAAAGGCCCGGAGGGGTATACGAAGTTTGTGAACGCAATCCGCGGCTGCCTGGAAGCGGCATGCGCCGAGGCCGGCTTGTCTCCCGACGGCGTCCGCTTTGAGGCCGCTTGCCTGGGCTTCAGCGGCGGACCCTCGGATAAACAGGCGATCCTCGAATCAATGATCCCCGCCGATCGACTGATCGTGACGCACGACGCGCTCATCGCGCTCGTGGGCGCCACCGCCGGCCAGCCGGGCATTATTACAATCGCCGGCACAGGCTCCATCGCATTCGGGCGGAATGCGGACGATGAGACGGCGCGGGCCGGAGGCTGGGGCTACATCTTCGGCGACGAAGGAGGAGGGTTTGATTTGACTCGCCAGGCCCTGCGGGCAGCGCTCCGTTTCGAAGAGGGCTGGGGCCAGCCGACTATCCTTCGCGAGATGCTCCTCAAGGAAACAGGAGCAGAAAGCGCCAATGACCTGCTCCACCGGTTCTATACCACCGATTACCCAAGGCCGCAGATCGCGTCCTACTCCCGCCTGGTTGACGAAGCGGCAACTGCCGGAGACCGTGTGGCGCTGGACATCCTCTCGTACGCCGCACAGCAGCTCGCGCAGCTTACCGGAGCCGTCCGGCAGCAGCTCTTTGAAGAGGGCGAAGAGGCCCGCGTGGCGTACATCGGCGGCGTCTTCCGGAGCCAGCGGCTTCTTCAGCAATACCGCATGCTGGTGGAACTGGAGGATGGCAATCACGTTGGTCCGCCCGAGTACGAACCCGCGGCCGGCGCGCTGTTAGAGGCTTTTCGCAGAGCCGGAGTGACTGTCAGACTGACAAACCTGCCGGAGCGAGAGAAATAGCGGCGGCTTTATCTCGACGACAAGGCCGGAAACGGCGTCGTGATACGATCAGATCTTTAGAGATCAATATGGCTAAATTATCGATTCGCGATCTGGACCTGAAGGGCAAAGTCCTGTTCATGCGCGTTGATTTCAATGTTCCGCTGGCTCCGGGGGGACAGATAACTAGCGACAAGCGCATTAAGGCGTCGCTTCCGTCCATTCAGTATGCCTTGGACCAGGGTGCGGGATTAATTCTCGCCAGCCATCTCGGCCGGCCGAAGGGCAAGCCGAACCCGGAGATGAGTCTGAAGCCCGTCGCAAAGCGGCTGGAAGAGCTGCTCGGACGCCCCGTGAAGATGGCGCCCGATTGTGTAGGTCCAGAAGTGGAGGCGATGAAGCCAAAGCCGGGTGAAGTCCTGCTGCTTGAGAACCTGCGGTTTCACCCTGAAGAAGAGGCCAACGATCCAGAGTTTTCCAAGAAGCTCGCAAGCCTGGCGGATCTGTACGTGAATGACGCGTTCGGTACCGCTCACCGCGCTCATGCTTCCACGGTTGGCATCATTCGTTTCATGCCCAAAGCGGCCGCCGGCCTGTTGATGGACAAGGAGCTGGAGTATCTGAACAAGGCGACGAAGGACCCGGCGCGGCCGGCGATCGGAATTCTCGGCGGAGCAAAGGTTTCGGACAAGATCGAAGTCATCGAGAACCTGATGAAGTTCGTCGACCGCCTCCTCATCGGCGGAGCGATGGCCTACACCTTCCTTAAAGCGAAAGGCAAGCCGGTCGGCAAGTCCCTCGTCGAAGACGACAAGCTTGATCTCGCCAAGCGGCTGATGGAGCAGGCCGG
>JADGHK010000474.1 GCA_019686145.1 Bryobacteraceae bacterium
GCCTACCGGCTGAACGATATCCTGCTGCGGGATATCCGGATCGAGACGGACATCTCAGCCAGCGGAGAACGCATCGATCTCGGCCGCTTGCGGGTAGCCGCAATGGGCGGGGCCTTTGAAGGCGGCGCAACGGTAGAAGCTGCAAACCGTTTCTCCGTATCCGGCAATCTCAAGAACTTGTCTCTTGCGCGCCTCGCAGAATGGAACAAGCAGAAGGCAATCCCATGGAGCTCCGTGCTCTCCGGCTCTGTCGCGATTTCAGGGCGAGCGCACGGAAAGCAACTCCGCGACGGCGTCGCAAGTGCGCAGTTGCGTCTGCAGCCTGACGCGGGCGGGATTCCCTTAGCAGGTGAACTGAACGTCGGCTGGGAACAGAGATCGAAGCAGGTCTGGATTGACTCCTCTTTCCTCCAGACGCCTGCGACAAGAGTGAATTTTGCGGGAGTGCTCGGCGAGAAACTGGATGTCGGTGTCCTGTCCTCCGACCTCGATGATTTTCTGCCAGTAATGCGGCTCCTGTCCGGCACGACTCCCTCGATCCCAGTGACTCTTCACCGGGGTGAAGCGCGCTTCAACGGCTCGGTGCTGGGGCCGCTCGAACAGCCGCGGGTCGCGGGGAAAATCACGGCGCGAAACGTTGCCTATCAGGGGCGGAACTTCGACACGCTGGAAGTGGACCTCGAGGCCGCCGAGCAGAAATTCACCTTGAGCCAGGTCCTGCTGACACATGGCCCGCTTCATCTGGAAGGGCGAGCTAGCCTCGGACTCGACAAGTGGAAGCTTGGGGGCGCCAGTCCAATCACCGGGAGGGCCTCGATCAGGGGCGCAGAGCTGGCGGAGCTGCTGGCTATCGCAGGCTCGAGTCTTCCCGTAAAAGGCCTCCTTTCGGCTACAGTCAATCTGGCAGGCACTCTCTCCGGTCTGAACGCCGGCGCCCGCTTGAGAATCGACAAGCTCTCAGCATGGAACGAGCAGTTTGACCGCCTGGAAGCCACGGTTGACCTCCAGGAGGACGTCGTAAATTTGACAAGCGGCAGACTGCATCGTAATGGAACGCTGATTGAAGCGAAAGGCGCCTACAAGCGCGGCGTTCGAGACTGGAGTTCCGGCTCCGTTCGGCTCAATCTCTCGACCGCCGGCATGACCCTTGCAGCACTTGACGGTCTCCAGCGGTTGAAAGCAGGTTTGAGCGGGCAGGTGGACGTGAAGACGGCGCTGGCGGGAAGAATCGCCAATAAGCAGTTTCATCTCGACAACATTGACGGCCGCCTCGTCGTCCGCAACGTAACTCTCGAAAAGCATCCGCTCGGCAGCATGGCTGTTTCTGCTGCGACCCGCAATCGCCAGGTAATGCTTACCTGGCAGGGATCGCTGCGCAAATCTCAAATACGGGGCGAGGGCCAAATCGACCTGAGAGACGGCTATCCCTGGCGCGGGAAACTTTCGTTTTCCCGCCTTGTGTTCGCGGAACTCGAACCTTTGCTTCAAAGAAAGAGCGCGAATCAAGAGCTGCCATTCGACGGCTTCATTGACGGCGAAGCTACGTTCGAAGGGAACATGACGCAACCGGAATCCGTGCGCGCGGAAGTGCGGGTGGACTCTTTCGAATTGCGTCCGAAAGCCGAAGGCCAGGCTGCCGCAGACCTGGTCCTGCGAAATGCCAGCCCTCTCCTTTTCGCCGTCGATTCCAAACGCGTCAACATCAAGAGCGCCGAGTTTGTCGCCCGCGACACCGATCTGGTGGCTTCCGGCAGCCTGTCGTTCCGATCGCGGAGTCCCTGGGACCTGAAACTGAAGGGGAAGGTAAACCTCGGTATCCTGAAAAGCTTCAACTCAGACCTGATCGCTGACGGCAGCTCAACCCTTGATGCAGCCGTGTGGGGATCGCTCGATGCTCCACGACTGAGCGGGCGGATGGAGCTGTCCAACGCCTCCTTCTATCTGCAAGATGTGCCGAACGGCATTGAGAAGGCCAACGGCGTTGTGCTTTTTAATCAAGACCGGGCGAGCATCGAGAAGTTGACGGCGCAAACCGGTGGAGGCCGCCTGGATCTCAGCGGTTTTGTCGGATTCGGAGGAAACGAGTACGTCTATATGCTGCGCGCTGCACTGGACAAGGTTCGTGTGCGTTATCCGGAAGGAGTCAGCACAACGATCGATGCTGCCTTGAGCCTCACGGGCACGTCCAGCCGCAGTTTGCTGGGCGGCACAGTTACGGTCATCCGGTCCGGCTTCAACCCGCGCATCGACCTGGGCGGGTTGCTGGCGCAGACGTCCCGGCGGGCGCCTCCCCCTGCCTCGAATAACCCATTCCTGCGGGGAATGCAGTTTGATGTCCGCATCGAAACTGCGCCGAACTTGCAGTTTCAAACGTCCCTGACGCGCGACCTTCAGATGGAGGCGGATCTGAGGCTTCGAGGCAGCCCGTTGAAACCCGTGGTCCTCGGCAACATCGCTGTCAACCGGGGAGAGATTCAATTCTTCGGCAACCGCTATACGATTACTCGCGGCGATATCTCGTTTTTCAACTCCGCCAAGATCGAGCCGGTCCTGGATATCGACCTCGAGACCCGCGTTCGCGCTGTGACCGTGAACATCAACTTCTCAGGACCGATCGACAAGCTCAACGTCACCTACCGCTCGGACCCGCCCCTGCAATCGAGCGAGATCACGGCGCTGCTTACTGTCGGCCGGACCCCCACGGCAACCGACCCCAACCTATCAACTGCGCAGCAAAACAGCAATCAGAGCCTTTTCCAGAGCGGGGCAAACAGTCTGTTAGGCCAGGCCGTCGCCGCTCCGATTTCCGGGAGACTGGAACGCTTCTTCGGCGTCAGCCGCCTGAAGATCGATCCCCAGTTAAACGGCATCGACAATATTCCGCAAGCCCGCCTGACCCTGGAGCAGCAGATCTCGAAGGATATTACCCTCACCTACGTGACGAACTTGACGCGCAGCCAGCAGCAGCTGGTGCGGCTCGAGTGGAACATGAGCCAGTTCTGGTCAGTGATCGCGGTCCGAGATGAGAATGGCCTGTTCGGTATCGATTTTCAGTTCCGGAAGCGCTTCAAGTAGCCGCGCTGTCAAAGCGACCACCCCTTCCGGTACGGCTGGGCGATCAGGGCATTCGCCTCGGGGTCATTCGTGATTTTGCACTGTTTGGAATCCCACTGCAGATACCGTCCTGTTCGCTGAGCGAGCGCCCCGAGCAAGGCAGTCTCAGTGAGGAGAGCGGCGAAGC
>JADGHK010000475.1 GCA_019686145.1 Bryobacteraceae bacterium
CGCAGTCGGCGAAGTGTAGAAGATGTTGATTTTGTACTTGGCGATGATGCGCCACCAGCGGTCATACTGGGGATAGTCCGGGGCGCCTTCATACATCACGGTCGTGGCGCCGGCGGCAAGCGGGCCGTAGACAACGTAGCTGTGGCCTGTCACCCACCCGATATCGGCGCTGCACCAGTAGGTATCTTCTTCCTTCAGGTCGAAGACCCACTTCATTGTCATCATGGTCTGCAGCAGATATCCGCCGGTGGCATGCAGAATCCCTTTGGGCTTCCCGGTGGTGCCAGAGGTGTAGAGGACGAAGAGAGGGTGCTCGCTGTCGAGGTGCTCCGGTGGGCAGTCCTCGCCAACGCCTTGCTCCAGCTCGTGCCACCAGTGGTCGCGCCCCTCCTTCATCAAGATATTGGACCCCGTACGCTTGTAAACGATGACGCTGTGCACGTCGGGGCAATCGGTCAGGGCTTCGTCGACGGCATCCTTCAGACGGATTTCCTTGCCGCGGCGCCAGCCTCCGTCGGCCGTGATGACGACCGTCGCTCCCAGATCCTGGATACGCGCCTTTAGCGCCTCCGAAGAGAATCCGCCAAAGACCACGCTGTGAATGACACCGATGCGCGCGCATGCGAGCATGGCCACCGGGAGCTCCGGAATCATCGGCATGTAGATGATTGCGCGGTCGCCGGCCTTTAGCCCTCGCTCCTTGAGTACATTGGCGAAGCGGCAGACCAGGCGGTGCAGTTCCTGGTAGGTGATCATGCGCTGATCGCCGGGTTCGCCTTCCCACAGGATGGCGACCTTGTTCTTGCGAGGTCCGCTCAAGTGGCGATCAATGCAGTTGAAAGAGGCGTTCGTCTTGCCGCCCACAAACCATTTGGTAAACGGAGGGTCCCATTCGAATACATGCGACCACTTTTCGAACCAGCAGAGTTCGCTGGCAGCCAGCTCGCCCCAAAACTCCTCAGGCTTTTCGGCGGCGCGCCGGTAGAGGGCTTCGTAGGCCTCCATTCCTTGTACATTGGCCTTCCGAACGAAGTCCGGGCTGGGCGAGTAGATTGCATTCTCGATCATTTGTGGATTGCTTCTCCAGTTCGGCAACCTGATTTTATCAGACGCCCTCCTGTGATTTTAAGCCTCCGGTTCCATCCCGGGGTCCGGTCGGGTCCTGAACGTCGCCGGCCGGAGCTTTGGCGCCGTGATAGCATGAAGTTTTTCCGCAAATGATCGGCGCTGTTCCAGCCATCCTGTCGCGTATTGTTGAGCATAAGCTCGCCGAGCTCGCTGAGCGCAAAGCGAGGCTGTCTGATTTGGAAGCTGCGGCCGAAGCTTCGGTTGCAGGCCGGCGCGACTTTGCCGGAGCATTGCGGACTTCTCCTCCGGCGATTATCGCCGAATGTAAAAAAGCGTCCCCGAGCAAAGGGCTGCTCGCCGCGAACTACGACGCTCCGGCGCTTGCCCGCCAGTATGAGGCCGGCGGGGCGGCGGCCTTATCCGTTCTCACAGACGAAAAGTTCTTTCAGGGCAGTCTCGCGGACCTCGAATGCGCCCGCAAGGCCACCTCCCTTCCCGCGCTTCGTAAGGACTTCACGCTCGACGAATTCCATGTCGTCGAGGCCGCCGCTCACGGCGCGGACGCCATTCTCCTGATCGCCGCGATCCTTCCCGCCTCGCGGCTGCGCGAGCTGCGCGAGCTGGCTGCCCGCTACCACATGGCCGCACTTGTCGAGGTTCACACGGAAGCCGAGCTGATGGCGGCGATTGAATCGGGCGCCGAGATCATCGGCGTCAACAACCGCGACCTCAACACGTTTGAGGTAAGCCTTGAAACCTCGCTCCGGCTGGCCGAGAAGATTCCCTCGACAGCCATCCGCGTTGCGGAAAGCGGCATACATACAGCCAGCGACGTACAGCGGCTCGCGGCCAGCGGTTTTCAGGCATTCCTGGTGGGCGAACACCTGGTGAAGTCGGGCGATCCCGGAGCAGCAGTAAGGGCGCTCAGGTCGTAGACAATGGTTGTGAAGATCTGCGGGATTACAAATCGGGAAGACGCGATGGTCTGCGCGGAATCCGGAGCTTCTGCCATCGGCTTCAACTTCTATGCAAAAAGCCCGCGCTACATCTCGGCCGAGGACGCTGCAGAGATCGGCCGCGATCTGCCGGCGGGCGTGCTGAAGGTCGGAGTGTTTGTAAACGAAACGCCTGACAATGTGCTTCGCATCCGCGATAAGGCAGATCTCGACGTCGTGCAGTTGCACGGCGACGAACGGCCCGATCCCGCGTTCGAGGGTCTTCGTGTGTGGAAAGCGTTTCCCGCTTCGACGAAAGAACTCTCTAAGGCGATCTCCGAATGGCCAGCCGAAGCCTACTTGATCGATACTCCAACAAGCACCCGTGGCGGCAGCGGCAAGACATTCGACTGGTCCCTGGCCCTGGATTTGCCGGGCCGCCTGATCCTTGCCGGCGGCCTGGATGGGGGTAACGTTCGGGCCGCCATCCGCGAAGTGCGTCCCTGGGGCGTCGACGCCTGCTCGAGACTGGAATCTGCCCCCGGCAAGAAAGATCATGAAAAAGTAAGGCAGTTCATCGCTGCCGCGCAATCTGAACTCCTATGACCATCTCCCAACCCGACGATCGAGGGCACTTCGGACCGTACGGCGGACGCTTTGTCCCCGAGGTCCTGATGGCGCCACTCGAAGAGATCGAGGCTGCTTACGCCGCGGCCCGGTGTGACGAAGGCTTCCAGGCTGAGCTTCGGGATCTGATGGAAAGCTACGCCGGCCGGCCGACGCCCCTCTACTACGCGAAACGGCTTTCTGAGACGCTCGGCGGCGCCCGGATCTACATCAAGCGCGAAGATTTGCTCCACACCGGCGCTCACAAGATCAACAACTGCCTCGGCCAGGCTCTGCTTGCCCGGCGAATGGGCAAGCGGCGGATCATCGCCGAAACCGGAGCCGGGCAGCACGGGGTGGCCACTGCCACTGTGTGCGCGCTCTTTGGGATGGAGTGCGTTGTCTACATGGGCGAGGAGGACATGCGGCGGCAGCGCCTCAACGTCTTCCGAATGCGGCTCCTGGGCGCGAACGTGGTGGGAGTAGCCAACGGAAGCCGCACACTGAAGGACGCCATCAGCGAGGCGATGCGGGATTGGGTGACGAACGTTGAAACGACGCATTATCTGCTCGGCTCCGCGCTCGGCGCGCATCCCTACCCGCTCATGGTCCGTGACTTCCATAGCG
>JADGHK010000476.1 GCA_019686145.1 Bryobacteraceae bacterium
AACACCGGCCGTCCGGTGGAGATGCCGGGCGGGTATGACGAGATGTCTGAACGCTCGTACCCGGACTATCCCGGCGGGACATCCCTGCAGCGCTGGCACCGCGATCTCCTGCGCCAAGCCATGGAAGATCAGGGGTTTACAGTCTACGAGTATGAATGGTGGCACTTCGATTACCGGGATTGGCGGCAATATTCCATCCTGAACGTTCCATTCGAGAAGCTGTAGCGGACGTTAACGACCCTGAACCGCCGGCTTGCCGGGTAACGGAAGGCGCCGGAGGAATCGTCTTCCTACGCATGATGAACACAGTTCGTAGACAACTTCTCACCGCTGTCCTGCTGCTGAGCATGGCAGCGATCGCTTTCGGCGCAGATGTAAACGGGAAGTGGGTAGGCGAAACTCAGGGAAGAGGAGGCCAGACCCAGACTCTGACCATCACCTTGAAGGCGGAAGGAAACACCTTGACGGGAACGGTCGCAACGCCGCGCGGCGAAACCCCGATCTCGGATGGCAAGATCGATGGCGACACGATTTCCTTCACTCAAACGATTGAGTTTAACGGGAATACGCTGAAGTTCCTGTACACCGGCAAGGTCAGCGGCGATCAAATTCAATTCAAGCGGCAACGCGAAGGCGGCCAGGGCCGGGTGCAGGAATTCACGGCGAAGCGGCTGGCTTCCTGACGGACGCCTCCGTTGCCGGACGTCAGCTGTTTGTCTTGGGCTGAGCCACGAACCGGTAGCCGACGCCTCGAACTGTGATTAAGTGCCGGGGGCGCGTGGGATCGTCTTCAAGGTACCGCCGCAAGCGGACGATAAAGTTGTCAATCGCTCGGGTGTCTGTATCTTCTTGAAGATTCCACACGTCCTCCAGCATGGTTTTGCGGGATACCGTCGTGCCTTCGTGGCAGATCAGATAGCGCAGGAGATTGGCTTCCATCAGGGTAAGGGGAAAAACACGGTCACGGACGCGAAGCTCCAGGAGATCAAAGTTCACGGATTTGTCGCCGAACGTGTACGTGTCCTTGGGCGCTTGCTGAGCGGGCGTCTGCCCGGCGGCCGAAAGGAGCCACTCGCGTCTGCGAAGGAGGCTCTTAATGCGAGCGATCAAAATCGGGAGCTCAAAAGGCTTTGTCAGGTAGTCGTCGGCGCCGGCGGCAAAACCGCGGAGGACGTCTTCCGGACGGCCGCGAGCGGTGAGCATCAACGTGGGGATGAATTGTCCGGCCTGACGCAGCTCCGAGATTACGGTGAAGCCGTCCTTTCCAGGCAGCATGACGTCCAGGACGACAACGTCGAACGCTTCAGGTTCTGTCTTCAGTTGCTCGAGCGCTGCTTCTCCACTCTCCACAACCTGAACCTGGTAGCCCTCCGCTTCGAGATTGAAACGGAGGCCCTCCGCCAAATGCAATTCATCTTCAACTACTAGTATCCGGCTCATTCTGCAATTGGAAGCTGCAGCACGAATGTGCTTCCGCGTCCTAGACCCTCACTTTCCGCCCAGACCCTTCCGCCATGACGCTTGGCCACGGATCGTACGATGAACAGTCCTAATCCAGTCCCTTTCACCCGTGACCCGGCAGGCCCGGAAACTCGATAAAACCGTTTGAAGATCCTTTTGAGCTCTGATTTCGGAATGCCCACACCCTGGTCGGAAACCCGGAGTTCCAAATACTTCTCACCCAGTTTTTGCACCGATACGTCGACTTTGACGACGGAGCCCGAATATTTCACGGCGTTGTCGATCAAGTTGGAAACAGCGGCGCGAACCTCGTCCAGATCTCCCCGGATATCGATTCGCGGGCCAGGGTGGTAGGTGATGGCTTCGGGCGGGATCTGGTGCAAAGTACGGGCCCGATTCAAGCACTCCTGGAGTACTTCCTGGAAATGGATTTTGGTGAAGTGGAGCTTCCGTGACGAGGGGCTTACGCGCCCGGTGCGCAGCACCTGCTCGATTGTGGCCAGAAGACGGTCGCTGTCTTCCAGCATAATGCGATAGAAATCCTTACGCTTCTCTTCATCGACATTCCGGGTTTGGAGAGTCTGAAGGTAAAGCCGGATCGAAGCGACCGGAGTCTTCAATTCGTGGGTGACGGCGTTGATGAAGGCATCGTGCTGCTCGTTCCTGCGAATCTCGCGGACGAGGAAGATCGTATTCAGAATGATGCCCGCGATGATGATCGCGAGCAGCAAAACGCCTAAAAACAAAAGGATACCGGTGCGCCAGGCGAGCAGGACCCAGCCGATGTAAAGCAAAAGGATGATGGAAATCAGGCAAGCGCCGAGCGCAATGAAAAACGCAATCGACTTTTGCCGTCCAACCACCACCATGACTTCAGCTTATGCCGAGCCAGGCACGTGACGCATCCGGCTTCGATCAGGCAGCTTCGCGCTTCGCCAATTGACTGTCCAGTTTTGCGACCTGGATCGACTTCGCGATGCCAAGGGCCTTCAGGACTTTGAGCGTGATCCAGGACAGGTCAAACTCATACCACGCAAGACCGTGACGCGCCGAAGTGGGATGGGCGTGGTGGTTGTTGTGCCAGCCCTCGCCGAATGTAATCAGGGCCACCCACCAATTGTTGCGGGAATCGTCACGGGTGGCAAAACGGCGTGAACCCCACATGTGCGTAGCCGAGTTGACGAGCCAGGTTGCATGCAGACCCACTACGACGCGGAGGCAGATGCCCCAAAGCACCGTCGATATGCCGCCAATTGCGAGCAGCAGGAGTCCAAGCACGACCAGCGGCACCCAGTGCCAGGTATTGAGCCAGACGTAGAACTTGTGCCTGGCCAGATCCGGGGCGTATTTGGACATCAACCGGGTGTTGTTGTGGTTAGCGTCACCGAAGATGATCCATCCCATGTGGGCCCAAAATGTGCCGTCGCGGGGGGAATGGGGATCCCCGGGCTGATCCGACTTCTGGTGATGGATGCGATGAGTGGCGGCCCAGAAAATAGGCCCGCCTTCGAGTGTCAACGATCCGCAGAGTGCAAAGAAGTACTCGACCAGCCGCGGAACCTTGTAAGACCGGTGGGTGTGCAGCCGATGGTATCCCAGACTGATTCCCAGGCCAGTCGCCATCCAAAACAGAAAGGCTGCAACTGCGAAGTCGCGCCAATTGAACATGAAGAACGCGGCAATTGCGCCAAGATGAAATAGAACGAGAACGATCGTGGTCAACCAGTTTACTTTCTGGCGGCGGTCGATGCTGATGACTTCTGTGTTGATGAC
>JADGHK010000477.1 GCA_019686145.1 Bryobacteraceae bacterium
CGGCGCGGCGATCGCCCTCCTCGCTGGCTACTGGGCTTTGATGACGCTCGTCCCGGTGCCGGGCTATGGAGCCGGTGTGCTGGAGCCGGAAGGCAACTTTGCGCAATGGGTGGACCGGCTGTTTCTGGAAGGGCATATGTATGCCGCAACCAGGACGTGGGACCCGGAAGGTTTCGTAAGCACCCTGCCCGCCATTGCGACGACGCTGTTCGGGATCTTCGCCGGACATCTTCTGCGATCCGAGCTCCGAGTGGCGGAGAAATCCGCGTGGCTTTTTACGGGAGGCGGCGTGCTGCTGCTCGCGGGACTGATGCTAGATCCGCTGCTGCCGATCAACAAGAACCTTTGGACGAGCACCTACTCGATGTTCACGGCCGGAATGGCCGCGCTTCTGTTTTCGGGCTGCTACTGGCTCATCGATGGCAACGGCTTCAAGCGCTTTGCGAGGCCCTTCGTGATTTATGGCCTGAACCCGATTGTGATTTATACGCTATCCGGGATTGTGGGGGACTTACTCTCGGTGACCGGAATCGGCAAAGCGCTTTATCGGAACGTCTTTCTCCCGGTTGCAAGCCCGGTGAATGCCTCGCTGCTTTATGCGCTGTCGCACGTCGCCTTCTTCTTTCTGGTGGCGTGGCTGCTATACCGGCGCAACTGGATCATCCGGCTCTAGGCCCGGCCCCTCCGCATCGCACTTGACGCATTCGAGCTGGAAGCCGATAAACTGCGCACGCCCTTCCGGCGTCAGAACCCACGGCCGCTCGGTCCACGGCGGCTGATGCCGCACATGCCTCGTATGCCCGCACTCCAGGTCCGCGACCCAGTGCCCTTCCTCATCGAGATGGAACCCGACAATTGCGCGTTTCATCGGCGCCCTTCTCATGATAATTACAAGTCCGAGGACCGCTTGCACTTCCCTTGCAGCATCTTCCGTTCCGCTTTTCGCAATGCAACGGAGTCGTTTCTGCAACTGTTTGCAGCAGGCGCCTCGATTGCCGTCCGGCAGGAGGTTCGGCCGGACTGACGCTGTTTGGCTACGACGGGCCGGGAGGAGTGGTTCGGTTCCGACTCTGGCCGCTCCCGGGCTGGGGGATCTTCGCAATGAAGGATGCCGGGGTTCTGGCGGTGGCGACGGTGTTGCTTCTGCCCCTCGACCTCACCGCAGGACTCTCATCACTCCTTGCATCGCTTGCGATCGGCCACTACGGATCGATCGTCCGCGCGCCCTTTCAGCGGCGCTGGCGTTTCTCAGCGGGGCGCCTGTTCATGACCGGGCTGCGTCAGATCGCAGCCGTCTTCTCGGTCGGCACGGCAAGCCAGCACTTTGGATTGCCTGTGCTGGGCGGAGCGGCCGCGGCTTGTGCAATCTCCGCGTGGTGGAACGGGCGCGTTTGGGATCGCTCGGTAAGGCAGTTCTGAAGCCGGCCTGCGCCCCCGAAACGGAATAGACGCGCACTTGAGGACGGTCCGCGAGGGGGCTTGTCTTTGCCCCAACAGTTAGATAGAGTAGCTACCCCAGGAGCGGCAGACGAAGGTGAATAGCTGTGCTGCCACTGGAACGCGTCGGGGTCGCAGTAGTTCCTAACGGATGATTTTGCTTGTCGGCTCTTGGTGTGCCGGCGACGCTGTTACATGCATGGAATCCGTGCGTGGAGGAAGCGCCTCGCGACGCTGCTTGTCTGTCTGCTCTTAGATAAGGAGCGGTTGATGAATTCGAATTGGATCCTCAGGTTTTGGATGGCCGCACTCTTGTGCTTGTGTCTACGTCCGACACTCGATGCGCAGAGCTACCGCGCTAAGATCTCAGGCATCGTTACGGATCAAACCGGAGCGGTGGTGGTCGGCGCGACGGCAACGCTCGTCAACGTGAACACCGGCACCCGAATCGTTCGGAACACGAGCGAGAGCGGTCTGTTCTTATTCGACTTGGTTGACCCTGGAACATACTCGCTAACGATTGAAGCAACCGGCTTCGCCCGGTTTATTCAGGAAAATATTCAGATTCAGACGAGAGACGACATAACGGTAAACGCCACGCTGCGGCCGGGCGGCGTTCAGGAAAGCGTCACAATTACGGATACGCCGGTAAGCGTTCAGTTCAACTCGGCGAGCCGTGACCTTACGATCGACAACAAGCTTGCCGAAGAAATGCCGCGCTTCGACCGCAACCCGTTCAAGCTGACGCTGCTTGCGCCCTCTGCAGTCAACACTCGCGGCGAGATGATGCCGTTCCATTCCTGGGCAGCAAACAGCGTGGATCTGGGCGGCGGCACGAACCTGAAGAACGATCTTCAGGTGGACGGCAGCCCGGTCGGCATCGGTCACAAGAACAGCTATCCTCCGAATATCGACGCAATTCAGGAAGTCGTGGTCTCGACGAACAGCGTCGACGCAGAATCCGGACACAGCGCCGGTGGTCTGATCAGCATGACGCTGAAATCGGGCACCAATGAGTGGCACGGCTCCACGTTCTACCTGGGCCGGTACCCCTGGTTGAACGCCATCGCGGATCGCACGAGAAATTCGCGGATCGCGACCCGGCAGCACATGTTCGGCGGGACATTAGGGAATCCGATTATCAAGAACAAGCTGTTCAGCTTCTTCTCAATTGAGGACTGGAGGGTTGGGAACCCGCAATCCTACGTGAGAACCGTTCCCACGCCGCTCGAGCGGCAGGGCGACTTCTCCCGGTCCCTCAGCATCAACGGCACTCCGCGAATCATTTACGATCCGTGGACCACACGATTCGATTCGGCCACGAACAGCTACATCCGGACTGCATTCCCGGGCAACGTCATCCCGCAAAGCCGCTTCGACCCGGTCGCTGCGTCGCTGCTCAGCTCGTTCTGGGATCCGAATAATCCGGGTGACAATATCTCCGGAATCAATAACTACCGTGTCGGCTTCTTCCAGACGTATAACTATTACAACTTCTCCGAGCGTGTCGACTACAACGTGAACGACAACTGGAGAGTCTACGGCCGCATTGGACGGTATCACACCAAAGACCTGCAGGACGATCCTACGCCCAACAAATCCCAGCTTTTCGTACCGACCGGCACACTCCGGGAAGCAACGCAGGTTTCGGGAGACGCCGTCTGGACGGTAAACCCCACAACGGTAATCAACTTCCACGGCGACTGGCACAAGGTTGTTGACGCCTACGTGTCGGACCCGATGCCTGAGGGCGGGTGGGCCAACATCTGGCCGGGCAACAACTGGTACCAGGC
>JADGHK010000478.1 GCA_019686145.1 Bryobacteraceae bacterium
AAGTCTTCCAGTGCAATCCGGAGCACCGCTCTGCATACGACGATCTTCTGGCCAATCAGCAGCGCTTATACCGAAAGCTTTTTGAGGAGAATTGATACCGCTTGTCTGAACAACAACAGGACGTGATCTTCCGCAAGGCATCTCTGATCCGGCTGATTCTGATGGACGTCGACGGCGTGCTGACGGATGGCAAGGTGTACTTTGTGCCCGATGGCCACGGAGGTCTGTTTGAGACGAAGTGTTTTGACACGCAGGACGGGCTGGCGTTTCATTGGCTCCACGCGGCCGGGATTGGCACCGGAGTCATCAGCGGACGCAAATCGCCGGTTGTAGAAGAACGAGCGAGGCAAGGGCACTTTACCTACGTCTATCAGGGCTACCTGGAAAAGATCCCGATTGTCGAGGAAATCCTGAAGCTTTCCGGACTCAGGCCGGAGGAAGTAGCCTACATCGGCGACGACCTGACGGACATTGTCGTGATGCGGCGGGTGGGATTAGCGGTCGCGCCTGCGAATGCCCGCCCCGAGGTAAAGCTGGTTGCCGACGCTGTGACGGAAGCCGTCGGCGGACATGGCGCTGTTCGTGAGCTTGCCGAATGGGTTCTTAAAGCCCGGGGATTTTGGTCCGATATTCTGCGGAAGTATGAGGTGATGGAGGATCAAAGCGCTGGATATGCCCGATGATCGAACGGGGATCGTAGTGCAAGTCGTAGAAGGTCCGGGAGTGCTTCACCAGCTCACGGGTGTAATCGCCCGCCACAACGGAGATATTTCGTCGGTGGCGATCCTGGAGAATCAGGGCCCGGCCGCACGCGTGTACTTTGAGATCGAGAAGCTCGCGCACATGGCTGCGCTGGTCGCCGATTTGGAACAACTGCCGATTGTTCGGAACGTCGAGGTGGTGAAGAGCCTTTCACAGATCTACGGCAAGCGCATCATTATCATGGGTGGGGGCGCTCAGGTCGGCCAGGTTGCGATCGGAGCGATTTCGGAGGCGGACCGGCACAACATCCGGGGCGAACACATCTCCGTCGATACGATTCCCCTCGTGGGTGAGCAGGCGCTGGCGGATGCCGTGAGGGCCGTCGCACGCCTTCCACGCGCCCGGGCGCTCGTGCTCGCCGGGTCGTTAATGGGGGGAGAGATTGAAGCTGCGGTGCGGGAGGTCCGCGCGCAGGGACTCCTCGTCATCAGCCTGAACATGGCTGGTAGCGTGCCGGAGGCCGCCGACCTCGTGGTGACCGATCCTGTCCAAGCCGGCGTCATGGCGGTGATGGCCGTGGCCGATACCGCCAAGTTCAACATCGCACGGTTGAAGACCCGTGTCTTCTGAGTCCTTGTAACGCGGCGATCAGGCCTTTGCTGAAGGCATCGGGCCTGTTCGTCGGAGACCCGTCACGAATTCTCCTGAGACGCGCCGGAGGCTTTTCTTTTTCTTTTCCTGCTCCAGCTTTCTGGTCGCGGCTTTCATGACACCGATGTATTCATCGATGCTCTTCAGGCGATTCTGACAGCTTTGACAGATGAGCAAATGCTCTTCCAGGTCTTCTGTCGCTTTGGGTGCTAGTCGCTCGAAGGAATACTCCTCGAGCATGTCAACTGTCGGACAAGTCTCCACCATGGTTATAACCACTCCACAACCGCCGCCTGGTGCTAGGCGACGGTCTGCTCCTTCTGAAGTCGTGTCAATGTCCGACGATTTTTCTCACTAATTCTGTGTTAAGAAGACTCCGGTTGAGGGAACGGCGGCCCAGTTCGCCAAATCGCGCCTTCGCGCGCGACTTCAACAGCCGGAACTGAGTCTCTGTCAAGGACATAGCAGCGCAAATCTGTTCCTGTGTCTGCTCGTAGAGGTAAAAACGCGTAAGGATTTCGCGGTCGCGGTCCGAGATTCCGTCAAGGACGCGGATCATCAACTCCGTCTTCTCCTGCCGTATCGCGCGCTCTTCCGGATCGATACCATCGTCTACAACGCCTGTCACGTGTTCCAGATCGGTTTGCTCGCGCCGCATGTGGACGGCTTCATCGATGTGCGCTGCCACCTGCCGCCTGACAATCGTGCGAACAAAACCCATTAAACGAGCCGGATCCCTCAAATCGCCCCTACGAATTGCCTGAACCACGATGAGGTAGATGTCGTGCACCTTATCGTCGAGTTCCTGGGGGCCCAATCTTCGGCACAAATAGAATCGAATGCCTCTCGAAAAGAGCCTGTACAGATCCTCCATCCCGGAGGGATCACCAGCCTGAACCCGCTGAACCAGACTGGTCCAGTCGGTGGAGGACCCGGTTTGAGTCAAACTGTCGCCGTCTTTCGCGGGTGACCCAGGCGCGTCTGCTGTTGTTTCTGTCTGTTCGCTTGCGCTGTATTCCGGCGTCGTCAGTTTCATCCGTCAATCCTTACGTTCAGGAAATTTCGTTCCTTTGGGTGAGAGCCGAGGAAATCCTTACGAATTACACAACCGGATCACGTTGAAATTCGTGCTCTGAACTTGCAGTTTTCTTCTCTATTTGAGCCCCTGTTTAGAACAACCCCTCTTTCGCAGCAGTTCCCCGCGAGAGTGGTGCGCTCTTCAATCCGGCGCAAAAACCGCCTTTTCTCGAATTTTTATTTGTGGTCCGAGAACTGTAGTGCGATCTTTAAGATTTTCCTCTCGGTATAGTCTTACCTGACTGTGTGGACATACTGGGAATAACGCCTCGTCAATCCGGCATCTGTCGATCCAACCAGCGATAAATGCGGTTGTTTAGGAAGGAGCTGCTGAGGTTAACCCTGCGGAACCACACGCCTCCGGCGTTCCCGGGCCCCTGCCCGTTACGAACTCCCGACGAGCTCGTCGGAAACGAGGCCGAGCGCAGCGGGACAAGCTCTGGAAACCGGACGCGCAGACTACCTACCTACATGTGCAAATGCCACGAGACACCAACAGCATGAGGAGCGCGCAAAACAGGCGATCCATAATGGTACTCCTAGGCGGTAGTACCACACCTGGATCATAGCCGAAAGTTTTTGGAATTGCCAGTATTTTTCTGCTTTAAATTGGGGCGACTGCAAAAAATGATTGCAATACTGTGAATCCGCCCTAATCGGATGGGCCTGTTATCCGGAGATGTAATGCAGGGGTATCGCCATATAGGCTCTGAGATATAAGTAGTTTCGATTATGCGCCCGCGCGGGGTGTCTCGATAAACGGCGATTTATGAGGAGGCCGCTCACGCGCAGCCCGGTAG
>JADGHK010000479.1 GCA_019686145.1 Bryobacteraceae bacterium
CCCATGAACGTATATGGGAAGTTGTTGGTCTTGAAGTTGTACTGCGGCGGGAAGTAGTAGGCCTCGGGTTTGCCCTTCTGGCCGACCCGCGCGGCAAATTCCTCGGTCTGGTGCATATGGTGCGGGATCGGACCAAGGTTGTCAAAGAATTTACAAAGAACGTTCCAGCCGCCTTGCTCCGCCATGACATCGGAACCGAGAAACTCGTCGCCGATTTCCTCAATGGCCTCCTTTAGCAGGACACGCTTCTCGCCGATGGCAATGTAGCTCAATCCCTCGTCCTCAGGTGTGCCGGGACCGTTGGCGGCCCGCGTCGTGGAGGCGAACCAGCGTTCGTCGATTCCGCCGCGGTGGGCTCCAAGGGCGTACAAATCGCGCGGATCCAGTTTCAGACGTCCGCCGGGCATCAGAAAGGAACGAGGCACCCAACAGGGCGCCAGGCGGACGATTCCTTCGCCTGCGCGCAGAGCTTCTCGAAGCAATGGAATATTAGACATGTTGTCGTTAATTTACTCGCGCGCGCCCGATGTTTCAAGCGCCTCGACCGCCGCTGCCTGCCGATTCGGGCAGCGCACCTCGGAGAGAGCCGGTTGCGAGGCAGTATGCACGTTCTGCTGTGGGGCATCTCATTCGACGAGAGGAGCTCCGAGCTGCGCCCCCGGAGTTCCTCTCAATGTTTTCGACTCAGGTTCAATCACAGCCTGCTGAACCTAAGGCTGTGGTTTCGGAGTCAGTTGAACGAGCTCCCACCCGCCTTCGGGCAAGGCGTCCGTCTTGCTTGTAGCGAGATTCATCGGGTTAGCCGAGCCGATATATAAGCTAGTGTTGTCGACAAGAATGAGATTACGGACACCGTAGTTGAGGTAGTTTCCGAAACCTGTCGTGCTCTCGGGGACAGCGGGCGAGTTGGCGTCATGGAAAACCATCAAGTCCGCGCCCCACAGGTCAGGGCTGGGGGGGTTCGAACTAAATGTCGCTGTAAGGTAGCTCATATCGAACGTACCGACGTACAGCTTCTGATTCCATTGAGCCATGGCCCAGGTGTAGACATTATATGGATTCCCGAAGCCGGAAGGTCCGTATTTGGGAGTCCTGGCCCCTTCGGGCATGCGGTTGGGCTGGAGGACCCACTGGCCCGTTGCGGGATCGTATACCGGGAGGTTTTCCTCTCCATATAGAAGTTCGATCTCCGGCGTAGTGTCGAAGTTACGCCCGCGGAAGATGGCGATGGCGCGCTGCGTGCCTCTCCTCGCAGCCGAACGCTCCTCGCTCGTTTCCGGAGGACCATAGGTTCGCTCCCAGGCGTCGTAGGCGGCAGAGGGGTAATGGAGCGTCCCCCAATAGAGGTATCCCTGGAAGGATTGGAGCGCTCCACCGGAAGTGGCAGATGCGACAATCGGGTCCGGATCATATTGCGTTGTGTCCCAGACCTTCTTCCACAAGGGGCCGTCAGCGGCTCTAAGGCCTTCGGGCGGGATCGGCGGACTCATCCATATACCGGCGTTATTCGGAATTTGCCAGGTTGAAACGAACAACCGGTTCTCATGTAAGGCGAGGTAGGCTCCATCCCCGTCCAGCTCAACGAGCGTCTCGATCTGGAAGCAAGCCGCGCATTCAGGGCCGTTTGGAGACACAACCCGTCCTCGAGGCGGAACGAACCGGAACCGGATGACGGCGCCACCCCTCGCGCCGGACAGACGACTGGACGCGTACAGGGCGTTACCCACGGTGAGGAAACTTCTCATGTTGGTGAACTGCGTCAGCCGGGTCTTTGCGACGAACTCCTTCGTCTGTCTATCAAAGGCAAAAAGGTTGACCGCTGAGGTAAAGTCCAGACCAGCGAAGATCACGTACCTTCCTGATCCCGTTACCCCCGCGCCGCGAATACCCGCTGTCGTTACCACCAGACGATCAAGTCCGAACTGGCCGTTGCCTCTCGGTGTGATGTCCTGAATTGTCCGCGTTTCGGTGTTGTAAACATACATCCTGGGCGGCCGGTAGTCGCCAATCACCGCGGGCAACGGAAAAGGCGAATAGGGACCTTCTCCAAACTCGCACACCCACGCTTCGTTCTGATAAGGCTCACTGTCGCCACCACCACCAAGAAGGCAAATGGGATTGGGCACCGTGCCGAACCAGATTTCATTTGCCACATGGGTCGCTCCCCAAATGTAACCCTGGTTCACCTTGGGTATTTGCCCTTCCGGGCAGGGCTGGTCGGGATTTGTCGGATCAGCGAACTGGAACGGTTGATTCGCCCCTATGCTGATGAAGCACTCATCCGGGCTTGCCTTGGCCCGCAACACTCCATCGAGGGATTGAAGAGAGATGGGAGTGTTCGGCAACAGTGGCAGAGGGACATTACTGGTTTGGGCCCGCGCCGAGGAAACGGCACATAGGCATACTATACAAGCTGTGAGTAATTTCCGCAAGAACGCACAGCTGGAGACGGCAGAGAGCAGATAGTGATGCGCAACTTTCACTTGGTTGAACCTCCTTGAACTCTCACTCTCAGCGGTACCACTTATTTATAAACAGTTTTTTACTTAGCGCACAACTTAATTCATAGAATTCCTCCAATTTATCTCTTAACGGCTCATGGGGTGTAGCACTTACATACTTCCCGCCAGGTGGTGTTACCGCTTATTTATCTCTCACAGCGGCGATGACGATAAACCAGAGCTTATAGTGAAGCGATAGAGGTACGACTGTATTCGGAGGACTAGCAGAATCGCAGCAACGGGGAGTTTATGCGGATAAGAGATTATGACAAGAACAACGAATGTCAGTATGTACTTGCCGATTGAGCAGTGCCCGGGAAAGCAAAGAACCCTCGAACATGGCAATTCGAGGGTTCCTGTTGATAAGGAGAGGCTCTAATTAGCGAAGGAAAGCTTCCGGAAGCCCGCCATCTACCGGAATGATGTGCCCTGTGGTTTTTGCAGCCCTGTCTGTTGTGAGCCAGTAAATTGCCTGGGCGCAGTCATTGGGAGTAATCGGAAGCTTGGTCAGAGTACGGGAAGCATAGAAGCTCGCCAGCTTTTCCCGAAGAGCTTCCGTGGATTCCTCCTCAGACCACGCAATCCCGTATTTGTTCAACGACGGAATCAGACGCTCGCGAGGGAACATCGTCGAGCCCTCCACGACCGTCGCGGGAGCAACGCCATTCACGCGAACCATCGGAGCCATCCCGATCGCGAGGCTGCGGACAAGGTGATTCAAA
>JADGHK010000480.1 GCA_019686145.1 Bryobacteraceae bacterium
CGGCGGCAGCTTCCCGCGCAATGCGAACCGGTTCGATTCGCAGCATTACATGGGCTTCTATTTCCAGAATGACTGGCGCGTCACTCCGCGGCTGACCGTAAACATCGGTCTGCGCTGGGACTACCAACGCCCCTTCATCGAGCGTTTCCGCCGTACGGTCAGCGACTTCGACCCGAAGGCGCTGAACCCGATCAGCGATGCGGCGCAGGCAGCCTACGCCGCCATCCTCGAGGAAGTGCTGGCGAACCCGACCAAGTATCCGTTCGGGCCGCAATTGGCTGAGCTCGTGCCGGTCAGCTCGTTCAAGGTCTACGGCATGCAGCGGTATGCAGGGGTGGACGGGCAGCCGGTAACGCAGGTGAACAGCGTGTGGAACCAATGGCAGCCTCGCGTCGGTCTGGCGTACCGAATCGACGATAAGACTGTCATCCGCGGCGGATTCGGCAAGTTCTACCAGAGCACTGGAACGATGCAAGGCCAGAACGGTTTCAGCAGAACGACCAACCTGGTGAGCTCGATTGATGGAGGGCTCACGCCGTACGATACTTTGGCGACGCCGTTCCGGAATGGCATCCTGGAGCCGACCGGCAACTCGCTGGGTGGGATGACCAACCTCGGCAACGGAGTGAACTGGCTGAACCGGGACGGTCATCTGCCCTATTCGTGGGAATACAGCCTCCACATTCAGCGGGAGTTGAAGAGCTGGCTCTTCGAGGTCGGCTACTCGCACAACAAGACCTACGACATTTACTGGGACCTTCAGCAGAACGACATTGGGTTCGAGAATTGGAAGACGCTGCGCACGCCGCGCTTTGACTCGACCGGAAAGCCGCTGCCGAAGCCGTATCTGACGGATGAGCAAATTCCAAACCCCTTTTACAAATTGCCGGGCGTGACCGGCAGCCGGGGCAACAGCACGCTAATCACCATCTATGACCTCCTGCGGCCGATCAAGGTGTTCGGCGGCCAGGTGCGCGGTGGAAATCCCTGGGGGCGGAACCAGTATGATGCGCTGACTGTCAAGGTGGAGCGCCGCTTCCGCGACGGCTTCAGCCTGCTCTTCTCATACACGTTATCGAAGCTGTTTGAAGATACGTCCTTCTGGGGGCCGGAGATCTCAGGTCCGATCCCCGAGCACAAGCTCGGTGGCGAGGACCGGCCTCACAAAGTCTCGATCGGATCGGTTTGGTTTTTGCCTATCGGCCGCGGCAAGAAATTCGGCACGAGCATGCCGAAGTTCCTGGACGCAGTCGTTGGCGGATGGGAGTTGACTGGCCAGTACATCATTCAGTCCGGAGCGCCTGTTGTCTTCAGCACGGATTCGTTCTTCGACGGCCAGGACTTCCATATCGACCGCAACGAACGGACGCTGGACAAGTGGTTCGACACGTCGCATTTCGTGAAGTTCCCGAACAGCGGAGACGACATCTCGAAGTGGCCGGAGTGGACGGGTGTTCACAACATGCCCGGAGCCGACTACGTCCCGAAGAATGCCTCGGATCCGAAGAACGGCGTGTATGCGAACTTCGGCAACTTTGTGCGCCGCTATCCAACGCGTTGGGCTAACGTTCGAGCGAGCCGTGTGAATGAGTTGAACTTCGGACTCTTCAAGAACTTCAGGATCAGGGAGCGGGTCAGGATTCAGCTTCGCGCTGAGTTCTTCAACCTGTTCAACCACCCGCGATTCGGCAGCCCGAACACGGATCCGGGCAGCTCGAGCTTCGGTACGGTAACGCCCGCCCAGGTAAACCAGCCGCGGGTAGGCCAAATGGCACTGAAGGTTTCCTTCTGATACGGGAAACGTTGTCAAGCCTCACCGTCGATGCGGGCAGCCTCTTATCACGGCTGAAGCACGGCTGGATGGAGAGGGAAATCGTGAGGGCGTCGGTTTTGCCGGGCGCCCTCACTTCAATGGCCCAGCGGATGCCAGCTTTCTGATCCGCAGGACTTGGCGGGCGCGCTGTCTCGTGCGAGATAATGACATCATCCGGGCTGGGTAAATTCAATGGCGCTTGTAGTCAACGGCGAGTACGTCGAGGACTCGCTGATTCGAGAGGAAGCGAATGCGATGCGGCCTCGTCTCCAGGAGGAGATGGAGGGCGAGGATCCCGTCGTCATCGAAATGCGGCTGCGCGAATGGGCCCGCGAGAACGTCATCGAGCGTGTCTTGCTACGCCAGGCAGCACTTGCCGACCCGGAGCCCATCCCGCAGGATTTGCTTGACCGGACCGTGGAGGAGATACGGTCCCAGACGCCGGGGCAATCCGGCTGCCTCTTCCCCCAGCAGGACCAGCTTCGCCGGGAGATCGAGATCCGGCTGCGCATCGACAGGCTCCTCGGCAGGCTGACCGCAAAGCTTTCGCCTCCGCGAAACAAAGAGATCACCGAGTACTACAAGAAGCACCGGGAGAATTTCTACTTCCCGGAGATGGTCCACGCGGCTCACATCGTGAAGAACGTGGATGAGGTGACGGATGAAGCAACGGCCCTTGCGGCGATCCGGCAGGCGCAGCAGGAACTGCAGCAGGGCGTAAGCTTCGAGGAGGTTGCCGACAAGCACTCGGATTGCCCAGGCCGGGGAGGCGACCTTGGCTTCTTCCCAAGAGGCCAGATGGTCGAAGAGTTTGAGTCTGTGGTTTTCTCAATGAAGCCCGGCGAGGTCAGCGACATTTTCCGCTCACCGTTCGGCTTTCATATTGCCAAGATCTATGAGATCAGGCCGGAGGGCTACTTCCCGTTGCAGGAGGTTCGCGCTCAAATCGAAGAAGCGCTCTACGCGGAAAAGCGGCGCCGTGTGGTTGAGCAGTATCTCGACAAACTGCGGGCCCAGGCGGATGTACAGAATGTGCCGAGCCGGGCAGCGGGGAGTCAATGAAGCGGGAATTTGAGATTTTTGCCGAGGCGGGCCGCCCTCATCCTTGCTGTGTTCCGAGCAAGATTCGGGCAATCGAGCTTGCGCGGTCACGCGCCGCTTCCGCGGAGCGTATCCGTGTGAGATCCGGTTCCGTAACCGACATGGTGAAACTCGATGGCGGTCGCTTCCTGATGGGAACCGACAGCGACGAAGGCTTTCCGCAGGATGGGGAAGGGCCGGTCCGGGAGGTCACCGTCGACCCGTTCTACATCGACCGCTATCCTGTCACGAACGAGCAGTTCCGGGAGTTCGTGCGCGCAACGGGTTACAAGACGGAATCGGAACGCCTGGGCTGGTCG
>JADGHK010000481.1 GCA_019686145.1 Bryobacteraceae bacterium
CGACTTGTGGAGGAGGCTCGGCGCCGCAGCGCGGCGTCACCGAATCCCATCCGTACCTGTGAGGTGGGAGATGCACGAGATTTGAGGTTCCCCGACAGCTCCGCCGACGCGGTGTTGCTGTTAGGGCCGCTGTACCACCTCACAGAGGCGACTGACCGGCTGTGCGCGCTCCGACAGGCGTACCGCGTGCTCCGGCCGGGTGGCGTGATATTTGCTGCAGCGATTTCGCGCTACGCTTCCGCGCTGGATGGTCTTGCACGGGATCTTTTTGCAGACCCCTCTTACTACGGGATCGTGGAGCGAGACCTGGAGCAGGGGCAACACCGAAACGATACGGGCAAGTGGGATTGCTTCACCACTGCGTATTTCCACCGGCCGGAGGAGTTGGAGGCCGAAGTGGTGTCGGCGGGCTTCAACTGCCAGGCGGTGCTCGGGCTCGAAGGCCCTGGCTGGCTGCTGCCCGACTTCGACGAGCGCTGGGCCGATACCAGGAAACGGGAAGATCTGCTCCGCGTTGCGCGCGCACTGGAGAGGGAAGCCTCCATTATCGGACTCAGTGCGCATCTGCTGGCAGTGGGCGCCAAAGCATGAGTATCGTCCTCTGATTACTTCATGCGCCGCTTGGGCTGCGAGCGCCCTGCACATGCCGTCTCACATTTTCTTTGCGATGGGCATGTGGGACGATGCGGTGCGCTCAAACGAGGATGCCCTGAAGGCGTTGGATGAAAGCCTGGAGCGCTTGCAGAGCACGCCCGACGGCCGGCCGAGCGTGCCCTGAAGCGGTGAAGCCGTCAGAACTGGAAGCGGAGACCAACCTGGAACTGGCGTTCCTCGGTTGCTGTTGTGATTTCTCCAAAGCCCGCGGAACTGACGTTCGCCGCAGGGTTCCCGAACTTGGGCGTGTTGGTAAAGTTGAACGCCTCGGCGCGGAATTCGAGCCTCGAGCCTTCGGTGACCTGGAAGATCCGGAACACGCCGAAGTCCCAATTGAAGCGCCCAGGGCCGTAAAGCGAATTGAAACCGGCCGTACCGAATCGCGCTTCGTTTACTGGCCTAAATGCGGTTGTATCGAAATACGGCTGACCGCGGCCGACACCGCCGAGGATCTTCACCTCCGGCTTCACCTGGTCCGCGCGCTGGGTGTTACCGGGCGCATTCAGCGAGGTCGCTGACGCAGTCACAGAGAACGGACGGCCGCTCATCACCGCGATGATACTGTTTGCCTGCCAGCCGCCGACGACTGCGGAGAGGAGGCCTCCACTGTTCAGCCACCTCTTGCCGCGTCCGAACGGCAGCTCCAGGATGTTCGTGATCTGGAGGTTATGACGCCGGTCCATGCCGCTGACCGAACGGTTCAGGTCATAGTACTCCGGAATCATAACTTTGAGCGTGCTGTCGCTGCGGTCGAGGCCCGATGTGCTGATTGCCTTGGCAAAAGTGTAGGAAGCGGTAAACGAGTAACCGCGGAAAAACCGCCGCTGCAACCGGGCCTGGAGCGAGTCGTAATGGCTGCCGCCAATCGGGCCCACTTCGCGTGTGCTGGCGGTCCGGCCGAACAGGCGGGTCAACTGCCGCCCCGCGTTTCCAGCCCCGACGTCCGCCCAGTTCAGTTCCCGGTAGCCTAGCTGCCGGATCTGCCGCGTTGCGACATACCCTACTTCTCCCACGAACCCGCCAAACAGTGTCCTTTGCAGGGTGAGGTTCCACGACTGGATATACCCCCGCTGGATATCGGTCGGAACGGTTTGTGTAGAGACGTTGCCAGGCACCGGAATGATTCCGTCGCCGAGACCAGGCGCCTCGATGGGCGGAATTCCGTCTGCAAGCCGGGAAGCGGGCGCGAGAGTGTTGGGCGCAGGGACGACCAGTTCACTCAGCACAGGGTGATTGGTGCGGAGCGCGCGAGCCAGTGAATAGGGATCCCAGCTGATGCCATAGCCGCCGCGGATCACGAAGTTCTCCGTGGCCCGGTAGGCGAAGCCGAAGCGGGGCGCGAAGAATCTCTTGCTGCTCTTGACGCTAAGGTCCTTGGGCACATCCCCCACGCCGCCGATGTACATCTGATCATCAAGAGGGTTGTAGCGTTCGAATCCGCGGTCTGCGCGGGTCGGCATCGGGAAGTACTCCCACCGGACGCCGTAGTTGAGCGTCAGTTTCTGGTTGACGACCCAGCGGTCTCGAACGTAGAGGCTGTAGCGCCATGTGCGGGTCGTGAACGGGAAGATGTTCAACTGGTTCTTACCGACCTGGGTTGGCAAGCCAAGCAGAAATGCTCCCATCGCGTTGACCTGTGAGGTTGTCTGGCTGGTTTGAGTACACGCGCCGGAGGCATTTGCCTGCAGGCAAGCTGTGGTCGGCCCCGTGCCAAAGGTGAAGAGGCCCCGGGCTCCTGTTGAAGCGCCGCCCTGAAATTCGGGCTGCGTGTGATTCATTTGCTCGGAGTTGATATCCGTGCCCCAGCGGATTTCATGCCTGCCGTGAATCTTAGTGAAATTCGATCGGAACGAGTATTGATTGTCGTTGCGGTAGAAGGGAGTCCAAGGCTCTTCCGTGCCGAGGCCGGAGTAGCCGCTGATGTTAAACCTCGGCCAGCCGCTCTGGAAGCGTTCCGGTCCGTTTGTTCCAGGAATGCCGAGCACGGTCAGACCGTAGTTCTCGCCGATGCCCGGCTGCTCCACGTTCGTGTTCTGCCGCGTCCATCCAAAAAACACATCTGCGAGCAGCGTTGGAGTGAAGATATAGTTTGCTCCCGCGCTGATGCGGTTGTTGTAGCCCCACGTATCTCCGGCATTGCCGGCTCCAACTCGCGGGCCGTCCATGTAGCCCTGGTCGACGCCGAACGCAGTGATGTGCTTGGATCGGTGGTGGGCATAGTTCCAGCTCACAAACGTGTTGAACTTATCCGAAGCCTGCCAGTTGACTTTGTTGTCCAGCGACCACCGGTCAGCGGCAAAGGGCTGGCTTGCGAAGAAGTTGTTTGCTTCCGTAGTTTCGGAAAGATTCGGCAGCGGCACCAGGCTCAGGATCTTGCGGGAGATCGGATCGATCCGGCTCTCCGGTATCTGGTTATTCGGGAACGGCATGCGCCCGGTGCCGTTGGGGTTGCCCGTCGAAGGATCGTAGAGCACAGTCTGATAATTCGAGAAGTCTCCGCTACGCGCACGGGCAGAAGGCAAAGAGAGGATGCTGCTCCCGTTGTCACGCTGGTAA
>JADGHK010000482.1 GCA_019686145.1 Bryobacteraceae bacterium
CCTTGCGCCGCTTGACACTCCTCTCGCCGGCCTGCATATAGGGTCTCGTGAGCCGCAGAAGTGCTGGCCGGCGGAGAAGTATTTCGAAATCGCCCGGCGTCTGGAGGATCGATACACTTTGGTCTTTATCGGAGGACCGGAGGAGAGTGCGGAATCGGCTCGGCTGGCGGGAGCGCTCTCTCAGGCTGTCTCATTTGCCGGTTCTGTTTCCCTGCCGGTGATGGGAGCGATCATAGATCGATTTGACTTCCTGGTGTCCAATGATTCGGCCCCGGCCCACATCGGCTACGCCTTGCGCCGTCCCACCATTACACTCTTCGGACCCACTGACCCGACAGTCTGGGGACCTCCCGAAGACCCGATGCATAGGGCAGTCGTAGCGCCGCAGAGGGAGCTTCACAATCTGCCGGTCGAGGCCGTGTGGAGGGCGATCAAGGAGATTGAGCCGGATCGGTGGCGGCCTAGCTATTGAAGGAACTCGAGCACCTGCGTCCGGCTCGGCAGGGACGGTTTGCCGCCGAAGACCGTTGTCGCAAGCGCTGCCGCGGCATTGGCAAAGCGAACGGTTCGCCGGACATCTTCTCCGGTCGCCATGCCTGCTGCCACAGCGGCTGCGAAGGCGTCGCTGCTCCCTGTCTTATCGACAACGTCGACAGAATACACAGGTACAAGAAGGTTGCCATAGGGCGACATGAGAAAGGTTCCGTCCGGCCCTGCTTGAACTGCTGCGGCCCCAACCCCTCGACTGACGAGATTGGCTGCTGCCGCACGAGCAGTCTCCTCGTCGGTCACCTCAATCCCGGTCAGCATCCTCGCTTCCTGAATGTCGACCGTGATGAAATCGACCAACTCCAGCACCGAGTCTGGAAGGTCCATCGCAGGCGCCGGATCGAGGATCGTGTAGACGCTCGCTCCTCTGGCGACGCGGAGCGCAACGGTAATTACTTCTAACGGACAATCGAGCTGCACAAGCAAGACGAGGGCGCCTTTGATCGCCTGTTCCGCTCTCATGACATCGGAGACGGCGAGCTTTGCGTTCGCGCCCAGCCAGTAGCTGCTCTGGCTTTCTCCATCCCGGTCTACGGTAACGATCGCCGCGCCGGTCCCGGCTGAGCTGTCTTCTACGAGGTAATGCGTAAGGACTCCCTCCGATTCGAGCTCGGCCTTGGCCTGGGCGCCCTCGACGTCGTTCCCGATTCTCGCAATCAGCAGCGGGCGTACGTCGAGTCTCGAGACGGCTGTGGCTTGATTGGCTCCTCTTCCTCCCACAAGCTTCAGGAACTGCTCAGCCTCCACGTCGTGTGCGACCGGGACGTGGGGAGTTTGCATGACATATTCCATGCTCACTCCACCAACGACAACGACATCAGCTCCGGCGTCGACGCCCAGCATTCCTGGTTGCTACAGAGAGAAGCCCTCTCAGAACCATAGATTCGTGTAGCCGGTTGACATTTCAAGGCAAGGAACGTTTGTGCGCCACCACTCGTGTGTGAAGTCTTTTGTCACACAACAGGCTCACATATGAAATGTCAGTGATATAATCTTCGACCGCATCTTCAGCCGCGATGCGAACTCTTAGTGAGACCTCGAAGTCCGTTAGGGGGGAGTATGCTATTGCGATTGTCCACTGTATATCTCGGTGGAAGGGACAAGATGCTACGGAGCATCGTCACAGCCCTCACCTGCCTTTTGCTTTCTCATCCTAGTCTCGCGCAAGACACCCGGGGAACGATCTCCGGCACTGTCACGGACGCCCAGTCGGCAGTCATTGCAGGCGCTACCGTCGTGGTGACGAATACTGGCACCGGAGTATCCACACGACTTACTACAAACAGCAGCGGTTACTATGAAGCCCCGCTGTTGCTGCCAGGAACCTACACGATCACCGTCGAGATGGAAGGGTTCAAACGCATGGTCCGCTCCGGAATCAACCTTGCGCTTTCCGAGCGGCTTCAAGTCAACTTCCAGCTTGAGGTCGGCGGTACGACGGAATCCGTTACGGTGACGGCGGAGGCGCCGATGCTCGATACGAGCAGCGTCAGTACGGGAAGGGCGATGACCCACCGCGACATCATGGACCTGCCCGTACTTGGAAACAATGTCTCGATGCTCGCGAGAATCGCCCCAGGCGTTCAGGTGCCCGGCACCACCCAGTTCTTGGTGCAGGGACAAGTGGGCGGCGGATCTCAGTACAGCATGCCGGGCGGCGTCGGTGGAAACGAGTGGTCGCTCGATGGTGCCTCGACCAACGGAACCCAGCGGCGTGTGGCCATCATGCCGAGCCCCGACATTATTGACGAATTCCGAATCGAAACTTCCAACTTTGATGCTTCCTTCGGGCACGCCACGGGCCTCAACGTGTCGACCTCCACGAAATCGGGAACAAATGCGGTTCACGGAACGGCTACCTATCAATACTTCAATCAGCGGTGGAACGCTGTCCCGTTCTTTGTGAAGAAGAACCGCTATGAGCAGATTGCCGCCGCCCGGGCAGCCGGGGACCCGGCCTTAGCAGATCGACTCGAGAACGAGCCGATGCTGCCTGCCGGCCACACGAACAATTACTCGGGAACGGTGAGCGGTCCTGTGTACATTCCGAAGGTGATTGACGGGCGCAACCGGCTGTTCTTCTTCCTGGGCTACAACGGGCTCAAGAACCGGCAGGCGGCGCGCCCCAGCGAAATCAACTACACCGTGCCAATGATGGCCTGGCGGAACGGCGACTTCTCCCAGATGCTGCAGGTGGACCCTGTGCGCTACCAGGTCTACGATCCGGCTTCGACGCGGCCTGATCCGAACCGGCCCGGTCATTACGTCCGTGATCCGTTCCCGGGGAATATCCTTCCGCGAAGCCGGATGATCAATCCAATGTACGATTTCTACACTCAACGCCTTCCGCTGCCGAACAACGATCCTACGGATCCGACGCGGGAACCGTTCAACAACTTCCTCGCCACCGGAATGCCGAACAACGTCGATTACAACTCGTGGAACAACAGGATCGACTATCAGGCATCGGAAAAGCACCGTTTCTTCTTCCGCTGGATGAAAACTTACTTCATGGAGGACGCCCAGGACTACACGTACACCACCGAGCCAGGCCTCATGGCGTGGAATGAAATCCGGCCTGCGCTCAGCGGCCTCGCCGATTGGACTTACGTCATGAGTCCCACGACGGTATTCAACCTTGGCGTCGATGCGAC
>JADGHK010000483.1 GCA_019686145.1 Bryobacteraceae bacterium
CGGCATCCTTACCTCCTCCTAACGTTACAAGTCTTCTGTTTTCCGTATCCGCAAAGACGTATAGAGAACTGCCAGGAACAGGGTGCAGGTCGCGTGCCACCGTGGCGAGGAGTTGCACCCGTTCTGACCGGTGATTGGGAGCCCGATGCGGGTGTTTTGAAGGTTCCGCAGTTAACAGCAGATGCAGACGGAAGGGCATTCATTGCCTTTCTTTTCGTTCGACGAATTTGAGAAGAGCGTATCCGGCATGTAGGACATGAGTCTGATTGCGGCCTCGCAAAGACCGCGCGCGCCCGCTCCGGCGTCTCGCGCGGGCAAACTTGACAGACCCGGACGCGACACGTAAGGCTTAACTTGGGTCACGTTGTCTGCGGCCGGGTTTAAATTTCAGTCCACTATGTCTGTCGAACATTCCGACCTTCTGACGAAGATCCCGCTGTTTCAAACTCTCGGCCAGCAGGAGATCGACGCTCTTTGCAGGTGCGTTGTTGAAAGAAAGTACGCGCCTGGCGAGATGCTGTTTTTCGAAGGGGACCGCTGTGAAGGAATGTTCATCGTCGCCCGCGGACAGGTGAAGATTTTCAAGGTCCCGGCCTCTGGCGTAGAGATGGTAATCGCGGTCGAGTCTGCTCCTTCGGCGGTCGGCGAGCTTGCGATGTTCGATGGCGGAACGTACCCCGCCTCCGTGAAAGCGGTCGACGAAGTGGACGTGCTCTTCATCGACAAACAAGGCTTGTTCGAAGTGTGCCGGCATTACCCGGATATTGCGCTCAAGATGCTCGCCATCGTCGGACGCCGGCTGCGCCAGCTCGTTTCGACACTGGAAAGCGTCACGTTTGGGAGCATTCGCCAGCGCCTGGCGCGCTTCCTTCTCGAAGCGGGAGAGCATGCCGACGGCGGCGCCTTTCCCTTGCCCATGACACACCAGGAACTCGCGTTAAGGCTGGGGACTGTACGGGAAGTCGTGTCTCGGAATCTGAGCCGGTTTCAGGCAGAGGGCTTCATCCGCCTCGAGGATACGAACGTGGAGATTCGGGATCCGGAGGGATTGCGGCGGGAAGCAGAGACCGAGATGTGAAATCCGGCTTCCGTTTATTGCTGAAAGCCGCCGCCATGGTTGGCGGTGTGCCGCCTGCTGAAAAGAAAATAAACGGCAAGGCCAATGCCGATCCAAACGAAGAATCGAAGCCACGTGGCTACGGGCAGACCCAGCATCAGAATCAGGCAGCACGCGACGGACAGCATCGGCACCCAGGGAGAGAAGGGAACCCGGAAACCGCGAGGGCGGTTTGGCTCTTTCTGCCGCATAACGATCACACCGGCAGACACCAGAGCAAACGCGAACAGAGTGCCGATGTTCGAAAGCTCGGCGAAGGCGCCGATGTCCCAGATTCCTGCCGGGATCCCTACAGCAAGCCCGGCGATCCAGGTGCTCACATGCGGAGTCTTATGGACGGGATGAATGCGCGAGAATAGCTGCGGAAGCAGGCGGTCGCGCGACATCGCGAACCAGATGCGCGCCTGTCCGTACTGAAAGACCAGTAGCGAGGACAGCATGCCGCCAAGCGCGCCAATCGTCACGCAGCGCCGCAGATTGTCGTATCCGATCGCCTTGAGCGCGTTCGCAACCGGCGCATCGTTAGCCAGGGTCCTGTAGTCGACGATGCCGGTCAGCACCAGGCAAACGCCCACGTAGAGAAGAGTGCAGGCGATTAAGGTTCCAACGATGCCAATCGGCAGATCACGGGAAGGATTCCTGCATTCCTCAGCCGCGGTCGAGACGGAGTCAAAGCCGATATAGGTGAAAAAAACGATCGCCGCTCCCGAAAGAATCCCTGAGAATCCGTTCGGCGCAAAGGGCTGCCAGTGCGCAGGGTCGACCGCCCTGGATGCTCCGATGATAAACATCAGGATCGCCACCACCTTGACGACGACCATAAAGTTGTTCGCGCCAGCTCCTTCCTTGACGCCTCTCACCAGCAGCCACGAAAGGATGAGGAGGATGATCAAGGCGGGCAGATTGAACCAGCTTCCGGTAAACTCGCCGTTCACGATCATCGGCGCGGAAAGCTCTTTGGGCAGGTGGAAGCCGAAGAGTCCGTCGAGCATGTCGTTGAAGTAGGCCGAGAAGCCTGCGGCGACCGCCATATTTGAGACTGCATACTCGAGGATGAGATTCCAGCCGATAATCCAGGCGAAGATTTCTCCCAGCGTCGCATATGCGTAGGTGTAGGCGCTTCCCGCGACGGGGATCATCGACGACAGCTCCGCATAGCAGAGTGCGGCGAAACCGCAAGCTACTGCGACCAGGAGAAAGGAAACGGCGATAGCCGGGCCTGCTCCTGGACGGCCTGCCGCGGCGATCTCACCGAAGCCGGCCAGGAGCCAATCGAGAAGAGGGGCGTGGAGAACTGACGGAAACGATAGGACCGTGCCAGCGGCCGCCGTTCCCGTCAACGTGAAAATTCCGGAGCCGATCACTGCGCCCACGCCAAGCGCAATCAGACTCCACGGCCCAAGGGTCCTGGCCAGGCGCTTGTCAGGCTCTTCCGATTCCTTGACAAGGGCATCGATGCTCTTGGTGCGAAAGAGCTGATTCATTGGGGTACCCCGTGGGCTTGGGAGGGGTCTTATGGCTCGGGCCCCGGCCGGCTGTATTCAAACGAGCCCTATCGCTTCCGCTGGCCCTTGGCCATCTGCTGGACCTTGCGCTTGTGCGAACCGCGGGCGACGCCGGCAGGGCGAGGCGCCTTGGGGGCGGCCTTCTTGCGGGCCTCCCGCTTCAGTCTCTTCCGTTCAGCTCGATCGGTAATGTGTTTTGTGTTCATCTATCTACCTTGATTCCTGCATACTTTGCAATCAGCTTCTTCAACCCGTATCCCGGGAAGCTCACCGTCAGCTTCGCTTCCTCGCCGTCCCCTTCTTGTCGAAGGACCGTGCCACGGCCATACTTCGGGTGCTGTACAATCCAACCCGATTTTGGCGGCGCTGCCGGTTTTCGCTGTCCAGCCGGAGCAGGCGTTGCTGCCGGCTTCGGCGATCCATGGCCTTCCGGTCGTGCCGAAGACGGATACGAACCGAAACCGGACGCCTGGGATACCGGCGGCGACGATGTTCCATACTGGGCCGGTCCTTGGTTCACAGGATAAGTGGGGCCCTGAGGAGGCCTCGGCAGGTTGATGGATCGTCCCCGCTC
>JADGHK010000484.1 GCA_019686145.1 Bryobacteraceae bacterium
GTCCGGCGGCCCGTTGCGGAGTCCATCATCGCGTTAATCTTTGCCGTATCGCTCAATCTGGTGCAGCAGGACCGTCTGGTGCGCCGCGGCGGCTGGCGGAAGGATCTGCCGCGTTTCGGGCGCAATATTGCCGGCCGAACCCTCGGCAGCCTTGGCTGCGGCAACATCGCTCAGGAGATGTTCCGGATCTCGCAATCCCTCGGCTTCGGGAGGCGCATCGCGACAGATCCTTATGTTTCCCCCGAGCGAGCTGCGGCGCTTGGCGTCGAACTGGTCCCGATGGACGTGCTGTTCAGGGAAAGCGATTACGTCTGCATCAATACGCCGTTATCTCCGGAGACACGGGGCCTGGTCGGCGCGATGCAGTTGCGCCAGATGAAACGGACGGCGTATTTGATTAATACTGCGCGGGGAGGCGTGGTCGACCAGGCGGCATTGGTGCGGGCGCTGCGCGAAGGATGGATCGCGGGCGCCGGTCTGGACGTTTTTGAGCAGGAACCTCTTCCGCCGGACGATCCGTTGCTGGAACTCGATAACGTCGTGCTGGCGCCGCACGCTCTTGCCTGGACAGAACAGATCGTACAAGCCAATAGCCTGGAAGCTTGTGACAATATCCTGGCCATTGCTCGCGGGGAAATCCCCCAGCACATCGTGAATCGGGAAGTGCTATGCCGGCCGGGTTTCCAGAGAAAACTGGCGCGCTACAGGAGGCAGCAATGAAGCCAAACCGGTTTCGCGAAGCTCTTGCTTCGGGCCGCATGCCGATCGGCCACATGATCATGGAGTTCGGCACGCGTGGCATCGCCCGGATTCTCGATTCCGCCGGTGTCGATTTCGTGGTCTACGACATGGAGCACAGCGGTATCGAAATGGAGCGGATCTTCGATCTGATCGCATGGTCGAGGGCTGCCGCTTTTGCGCCGTTTGTCCGCGTCCCGCAAACCCAGTATCACTTCCTGGCGCGAGTGATGGACGCGGGAGCGTTGGGCGTGATGGTTGCGAACGTCGAGTCGGCGGAGCAGGCGCGTGAGATCGTGCAGGCTGTCAAATACGCGCCGCTGGGCAGGCGCGGCGTCTGTCTCGGCACCGCCCACACCGACTACCTTGTGCCGGACCCGGCCGCCTACTTTGTTGAGAGTAACGAAAATTCCGTGATCATTTGTCAGATCGAATCCGTCGCCGGAGTGCGGAACTGTGATGCGATTGCCGCCGTCGACGGCGTGGACGTCTTATGGATCGGTCATTTCGACCTTACCCAGTCGATGGGAATTCCCGGCCAGTTTCAGCATGCGGAGTTTCTTTCGGCGTTCCGTGAGGTGGCCAAGGCAGCAAAGGCCCACGGAAAAGCGCTCGGAGCGCAACCGGCATCCATGGAGCAAACCGAGCAGTGGATTTCGCTCGGGTTGAACGTGATTTCCTGGAGCAGCGACGTCGGCCTCTATCGCGCGGCGCTCGAGGCAGCCGTGGGGCGGATTCGCGAGCGCGCCGCTGCCGCTCGAACCTGATCGTCAGGCGTCGACTTGCCGGGCACGCATCTGGTCCAACAGCTCCCGCGTCAGCGTCACGTTGCCGTTTTTGCCCGTGCCCAGTGCAATCTCCGGCTTGTTTGTCCCGTGATAATCGGTTCCGCCGGTTTGGATCAAGCCAAATCTGGCAGCCATGGAACGGTAGAGTTCCGTATCGTCCGGCGTGTGCTCGCTGTGGTAAACCTCGATCGCCTCCATACCGGCGTCGATCAGAATTCGAACCAGCGCCTCGAGAGCCTGCTCATCACGGCCGAAGGGGAGCCGCACGGGATGAGCCAGGGAGACAATGCCACCGCTTGCGGCAATCTGCCGGATGCCTTCCTCTAAGTCCGGCTCTTCCCGCTCTACGGCCGCTTTTGCGGAATCGGCCAGGTAGACGTCGAACGCCTCCTGGAGCGTCTTCACATATCCTTTGCGCAGCAGCACTTGCGCAAAATGCGGCCGCCCGGTCAGGTTCCGGCCGAGCGCCTGCACTTCGTCGAGGGTGATGTCGACGCCAAGAGACTGCAGCTTCGCGACGAGCGCCCGGTTCCGCTTGCGGCGGCTCTCCTGCTGCCGTTGCAGGAATTCCCGGAAGGCGGCCGACGGGGGCGCATCGAGAAAGTACCCCAGCACGTGGACGGATGGCATTCGCTTCGGCCTGGGCACCCCGGGCAGGCGGTCCATCAGGCCGCCGTCCAGCCGCGTGCTAAGCTCGATGCCGGTTACCAGTTGCAGACCGGCATCCCGGGCTAGCGGAGCGGCGAGGTCGCATCCCGCGAGCGTGTCATGATCTGTAATGGCCAGCGCTTCCAGCCCGAGATCCATCGCATGCTTCACAAGCTCTGCGGGTGTAGCGCTGCCGTCGGATTGGTCTGTGTGTGTATGAAGATCGATTAAGCGAGTCAAAAGAACCTCATATCGTCGCCCTTTTTTGCCGGCAATGTCAAATCGACGGAGCGGGCGTCTACGCCGCTGCCACTCTGCCCTTCCACTCGCCGCCCCGTCCGGCCCAATGCCTGCGGGCCGAATCCAGCGTGGCTCCGAGATAGAAGAGAGCGACGAGCGGCAGCAGCGGCGCCAGGAACGCCGGTTGCCGGTAGAAACGCAGCATTGGAAGGTAGGTGACTGTCATCATCGCCCATGCGGCTGTGCCCAGGATGCTGGCGGGGCGGGATGCAAACAGGGTAAGGAGCGGCGGCGCAAGGTATGTCAGCATCATGCCAGCCGCGGTTCCTGCAAGGAGAACCGGTGAGTAACGGAGCTGCGTGAATGCAGTACGCGCGATCATTCGCCAGATGACGCCGAAGGAATCGTAGGGCCGGATGCTCTTCACATCCTCCCCGAGATCCAGCCAGATTCTTCCGCCCGAACTCTTCACCGCGCTCGCGAGCGAACAGTCATCGATCAATTCACCCCGGATCGCCGCGAGTCCGCCGATTCGCTCGAGCGCCGTTCTTCGGATCAGCATGCAGCCGCCGGCGGCGCCGGCAGTCCTTCGATCTCTTCGAGCCGTCCAGGATGGCGGGTAGAGCTTGAAGAAGAAGAAAACAAACGCTGGTATCAGGAGCCGCTCGCCGAACGACTCGCATCGCAGTGTCGCCATCAGCGAGACAAGGTCAAATTTGCCCTCCTCCGCCCGATCCACGAGCCTCCGAAGGTTGCCTGGGCCGTGAGTGATGTCGGCATC
>JADGHK010000485.1 GCA_019686145.1 Bryobacteraceae bacterium
ACTCAGTACGCTCTGTAACCTTCGCACCAAATATTTACAAGGCGCATGCTTTCACCTGTGCGCCGTCGACGGAACGGATCACGCCCGGACATCGTCTGCGTAATCGTGGCGCTTTTTGCTGTGCTTTGCGAAATTCAACACAAACATGAAAGAGACAAAATTGCAGGCGCTGATGAAACACGTGACTGAATTCGAAACTTTGCGCTGCCGGCCCTCTCTTACTAGCGATCGATGTTTCGCCGCAGGCTCACCACGCGCGGAGTAGCTGTAGTTTGATGCCGGTCACAGAGCGATCGCGTTCGAAAGCAGCCAGATCCCCTCGAAAGCTCCCGCCGGTGACAATTCCGAAGCATCGCGCCAGCATGGCGGGATTGCGGCGTTTCTCCACGAGGCTAGCATGCTTCGCCGCAGGGTTTCTCCTCGCGGCGGGGCTACTCGAAGGCCAGCAGGCAACATCGGCGGAGGAGATTCAACGATTACGGCAGCAGAAGGCTCAGAAGCTGCAGCCGGAGACTCTCCCGTGGCTTCACCGTACAGTCCTTTACTTCCGCGAAGCCAAGGTCCAGGAGAAGCTGACTTACGGCTATCGCGGCTTCCGGCCGCGCTTTGGCACGCTGGGCCCGGGCTCGGGTTTCGGCGTGGGGATCGAATACTTCCGGCCTAACCTCGTCAACGACCGGTTCCTGGTTCGTTCGTCGCTGACCGGTTCCTTGCAGGACTTCTTCATGATTGACGGCGAGTTCGAAGCGCGGCGGCTGGCAGGCAAGGGATTTCTCAATCTGCTCGCCTTTCACCGCTTCTCACCGAAAATCGATTTCTTTGGAGAAGGACCGGAAAGTTCCATTCACAACCGGACCGCCTACTCACTCGAGGAGAACAGCATTCAAGCGACAGCGGGATGGCAGCTCACGCCTCGAGTCCGCGCCGGAGGAATGATTCGCTATCTGAGGCCGAATGTGGGGCCGACTCGGTACAGGTGCCTGCCCTCCACAGAGGACGTGTTTGCCGGGTCCGCCGTGCCAGGACTTGGCTTTCAGCCTCCTTTCGTCCAGACTGGCGCCTTCATCGAGCTGCAGCCGAGCCGGGAGCTCGGCGCCCCGCCAGGAGGAACGACCGGTCTTTTCCGCTGGTCGCGGTTTGACGCTCGCGAGCGCACCGCAAACAGCTTCACCCGCGTGGAGGCACAGGTGGAGCGCCATCAGCTCTTCTTCAATCACCAACGGAACCTGTTGCTGCGAGCCCGCACGGTGCTGAGCATTCCTGACAAAGGCAACGAAGTCCCCTTCTACTTGCAGCCTCAGCTCGGCGGTCCCTGGGATCTCCGAGGTTTTCGAGGGCGCCGCTTCTACGACAACAATCTCGCGCTCGTCACAGCCGAATACCAATGGCAGGTTTTCAGCGGAGTGTCGCTCGCGCTGTTCATGGACGCAGGCAAGGTTTTTCCGCACTGGGATCGGTGGAGCCTGGGCAGAGTGGAGAAGAGCTACGGGGGAGGCCTCCGATTCGGGAATGGGTCCTTTGCGGGAGGGCGTTTCGATCTCGCGTTCAGCCGGGAAGGAGTACAGCTTTGGATCGTCTTCGACACGTTCTGAGGGCCGGCATCCTATTCTGCGCCGCCTGTTTCGTAGCAGAGACCGCGCCACGCCAGGAACCGCTTCGGTTTCGCGCGGACGACCCGCTCTGGCGGGAACCGGCGCCCATCTCGGTCGGTAAGCTGACCCGGCGTAAGATCGACGATGCCTACGACCAATTGGAAAAGACCTTCTGGCGCCCCGGCAAACCCGGTCCTGAAGGCCCGCCGCCCTCTCTCGGCGTGAATACCCTGGACGAGGTACCCGACAGCGCCTGGTATACAAACCGTCACGGGCGGAAGCGCATGAGCATGGAAGAGCTGCTGCGCGGGCCCGGAAACGAGCGGCCGCCATCCGACGCGGGACCGTGGACCATCCTGAGCGCAAAGACCGAAGGCGTGACTCCTGGCTTCGTCATTCGCGACAAGGTGGGCCGCCGCTATATGCTGAAGTTCGATACGCCGCGGTTTCCCAACGCAACGTCGGCGGCCGACGTAATCGGCTCCAAGATTTTCTACGCTCTCGGCTACTACACCCCCGAGAACTATATTGTCCTGTTCCCGCGACAGCAGTTGGTGGTGGGCGACAAAGCCACGGTGACGGACATCACCGGACGCAAGCGCCGTATGACGGCGTATGACGTGGACAGCCTCCTGGCGCGAGTGAATCGAACGGCGGATGGACGCTATCGCGCGCTGGCGAGTCTGTTTATTGAAGGAGAGCTGCTCGGTCCGTGGCTCTATCACGGCACGCGATCCGATGACCCCAACGACATCTTTCCCCATGAACACCGGCGCGACCTCCGCGGGCTTTATGTGTTCGCTGCCTGGGTGAATCACTACGACGCGACGTCGCTCAACACCCTCGATACGGTGCTTGAGGAGGACGGAGTGCGCTATGTGCGCCATTATTTGCTCGACTTTGGTTCCATCCTTGGCAGCAGCGGGGTCGGGGCGAGAGATCCGCGAAATGGCTTTGTTTATCAATACGACTTCAGCTTTGCCTGGAAGCAGGCGCTGACGCTCGGACTGTGGGTCCCGAAATGGCAGCGCGCTCACTACCCCAACTTGCCTGAGGCAGGCCGCTTCGAAAGCGACGCATTCGAACCTGAAGGCTGGAAACCGATTTACCCGAATCCGGCATTCGAGAACCGGTTGCCGGGGGATACCTTCTGGGCCGCCAAGCAGGTGATGGCGTTTACGGACGAGGAGATCCGCGCGCTGGTAAAGCTCGGCCAGTACGAAGATCCCCGCGCTACGGAGCATGTGACGCAAACGCTGATCGCCCGGCGCGACAAGATCGGCCGCACGTACTTTTCGAAGGTTCTGCCTCTGGATGATTTCCGGGTTCGCAACGGCCAGCTGGAGTTCACGGATCTCGCCGAGAAATACGGCTTCCGGGGATCGCTGCAGCTCAAGCCTTCGTGGTTCGAGTACGACAACGCGGAAGGCGTCCGCCGTACCCTTCCAGGGGATTCCTTCTCGTTGCCGCCCGAGACGAAGGAACTGAAGCCGGGGAGCATCGTGGGCGTGACGATCTACGCGGAAGATCCCGCCAGACGAATGGTGGACGTGTTCCTGCGAAAGACAAGCGAGTACGGCTGGGATGTAGTCGGCATACGAAG
>JADGHK010000486.1 GCA_019686145.1 Bryobacteraceae bacterium
TTTCAATCGTTTCATTGGCCCGGGCTTCAAAGGCCGCCACCAATTCTTCGACCCGTCGCTCAAGCTCGCGGATCTTCGCCGATTCCCGCTTCTCCCACTCCCGCGCCAGGCTTTGTTCCCTCCGCGCGAGTTCCTCCCGCTGCGCGTCCAGCTCTCTTTCCACTTCTGCAACCTTGTTGAGCCGTTCGTGCAGTTCGCTCAGAAAGCGGGCAACGTCCTGCTCGGTGCTGCTCATCGTGGCTCGCGCTTTGGCGATCAGGCTTTGGGGGATTCCGAGCCGGGCCGCAATATCTAAACCGGCCGACTTCCCGGGCGTGCCGAGCCGTAAGACGTATGTGGGCTCGAGCGTTTCCTCATCGAACCCCATCGACCCGTTCACTACGCCCGGTGTGTTTGCCCCGTACATTTTCAGGGCGAGCAGATGCGTCGAGGCGACGGTGAAGGCTCCGGCCGTACGGAAATGTTCCATGATGGCGACTCCGAGCGCACCGCCCTCCTCGGGATCGGTAGCACGCCCAAGCTCGTCTACGAGCACCAGCGACTGCGGCGTCACGTCGAAGACCATCTCTCGTATCCGGGTGATGTGCGCAGAGAAAGTGCTGAGGCTTTCCTGAATCGACTGGTTATCCCCGATGTCCGCAAGCACCTGCTCGAAGACGGGAAACACGGCTTTCGAAGCGGGCACGGGTAGGGCGGACTGGGCCATCAGGGCCAGCAGGCCGATCGTTTTGAGCGTGACCGTTTTGCCGCCCGTGTTCGGTCCGCTGATCAACAGTGTCCGCTGCTGCTTATCGAGCTCAAGTGAAACCGGGACGACTTTCTTCTTCTGGCGTCGAAGGACATCCTGCAGGAGCGGATGGCGCGCCTCGTGCAATACGAGCCGGGGAGCCTCTTCGGGAGAGAACTCCGGGATCGTGCAGTCGAACTCATCAGCGAATCGCGCTTTGGCGAAGATGAGATCGAGCTGTCCCAGGATCGAAACGGTCTCTCCCACGGCGTCTGCGTGCTCGCGGAGGCGGTTGGTCATTTCGCGAAGAATGCGGTGAACTTCGCGCTGTTCTTCCTCGGTCAGCCGTACGAGATCGTTGTTCAGGTTGATGGTGTCGAGCGGTTCGACGAAGAGAGTATGCCCTGTGCCGCTTGCGCCATGAATTACGCCGTCGATCCGCCGCTGTCTGCCCGCCACAACCGGCACGACATACCGCTCATTGCGGATGGTGACGTACTCTTCCTGAAGCACGCCGTCTTCGCGGTGCAGCCGCAGAAACCGTTCGAGAGATTCCTGAATGAGAACCTTCTGCCTCTCGATGTCACGCCGCAGGCGGCTGAGCGCGACGCTCGCGTGATCGTCCAGACTGCCGTCGGGCAGCACCTTGCCCGCAATGTCGCTGAGGACGTTGCGGAAGTCCCCGATGGCGGAGGCACGCCGGGCAAGCCGCGGGAATCGGGCGGCTGCGTCGGTGAGGATTGTGCGGGCATCGGCCGCCCGGCCCAGGAGTTCGCTCAGCTCCCAAATCTGCCGCCCGTCGAGAACGGCGCCTTCAATGCGGAGCAGCTCGACTGCTCGCGTGGGATCCGGCAGGGAGCCGAAGCGCAGCCGGATCGCCGCTCCTCTCGCGGCGGGTTGCGGGCGCGCAGCGGTATGCAGGTACTCGATCGCCTCTCCGACTTCGGCCAGCGATTCTTCGAGCGCAGCCCGGTCCGCGGAAGGACGCATCTCGTCGAGATTTGCCCGGCCCATCGGACTTTCGACGTACCGGCCAATGAGCTCGCGGAGCGCTTCGAATTCCAGGAGTTCGGAACTCGTGTTGATCATGACTGCTTTTCTTTCGTCGCAACCTCCTGGCGGAATCGGCGGTAGGCCTTCTCCACCACTTCCCGGGTTCCCTCGGTCAGCAAATAGTTCCCCAGTTCGGCCACCGGGACCCAGGCAGCGCGGCTCGCGTCGTCGGACGGCTCCAGCGTTCCTCCCGAGACGCGGCACACGTAGTCGATCAGCACGTAATGGTACTCAGCTTTACCCTCGCCGTCCAGGATAATGCGCTCGAAAATTTCGGCCAGGCCGACGATCTCCACCTGTAGCCCTGTCTCTTCGAGCACTTCACGCCGGATGCCCTCTTCGAGCCTCTCCCCGGTTTCGAGTACCCCGCCGGGAAGCGACCAGTAACCCTTCAAAGGCTCGCGCCCGCGCTCCACCAGCAGCACGGTTTCGCCTTCGAAGATCAGCGCCCCGACACCCAGCACCGGTCTGGTGGGGTAGCGGCGACTGTCCGTCCATGTCACCTCCTGGGGCACGCTATTCCCCGCCTTTGGCATCGAGTGGGGCGTTCAGGATTAGTGGAGCTGTCAGGAGTTTCGGCACCTTTTTCTCATTGTAGGATGCCCGGCGGCAACGCCGCCTTACGCGCCTGCTGAGCGTCTCGTCCGCGTTTGCCGCAGTCCGGAAGGCGGAAACAGCTTCGATATGGACTTTTGCAAGTCGCGGAAGATGGCATCCGGTCCCCGGCTCGCATCGATCACCGTAAAGTGGTAGCGCTTTGCCATGTGGTCGAGCGACTGGATGATGCGCGTCTGGTACTTCACAAAGCTGTCGTGCATATCCTGGCCAAAGCGCATGTCCATGCCGCTTTCCCAGTAGTCGAATCTCCCGCGGCCGAACACGACGCGTGACACCAGGTCAGACACGTCTGCTTTCAAATAGTAGATCGCATGCGGAACCAGAGCGAAGCCGGCAACGCGTTCCAGCCACAAACGATCCTCCCCGCGGGCCACTCCGCGAGCAATCAGCGAGAAGATATAGCGGTCCGTCAGCACGATGAAACCGGCCCGGAGCGCGGGAATGATTTCGTTCTCCAGGCGGTCTGCAAAGTCCGTGGCGTAGAAAAGGGTCATCGTGATCGGACCGAGCGTGTTGCCCTGCTTCGCCCGCTGGATGCCTTTTCTTGCGAGCGCAGACCGCGCCAGTCCGGTAGCGAGCACGGCGTGACCCCGGTGCTCAAGCCACTCTTGCAGGCGAACGATCTGGGTCGTCCGTCCGACCGCGTCGGGGCCTTCGATGACAATCAGCTTCCCCTGCAATTCCGATGTATCGACGCCCGGCAGCGCCTCGCTATAAAATTCGAGAGGCTTCTTCGGAGCCATTCCGTTCTCCTATCGGCAGGTGCAGCACTTCATCCCGCAGGCTGTC
>JADGHK010000487.1 GCA_019686145.1 Bryobacteraceae bacterium
GGTCTTTACCTCGCCGCGGCCGGCGTCGGCAAAATCGGCCTCGTCGACTTCGATGTCGTGGACCACACCAACCTGCACCGGCAGGTGATCCATGGCACGAAGGACGTCGGGAGAAAGAAGCTCGATTCGGCGGCGGACAGGATGGCCGACATCAACCCGAATGTCGAGCTTGTCAAGCACGAACTCGCGCTGTCGAGTGAGAACGCTCTCGACGTATTGAAGGATTACGACATCGTCATCGACGGGACGGATAACTTCCCTACCCGCTACCTTGTCAACGACGCGTGCGTTCTCCTGAAGAAGCCGAACGTCTATGGATCCATCTTCCGGTTTGAAGGCCAGGCCACTGTCTTTGCAACCGAAGGCGGACCGTGCTACCGCTGCCTGTATCCCGAGCCGCCTCCGCCGGGGCTGGTGCCGAGCTGCGCGGAGGGCGGAGTTCTCGGAATCCTGCCCGGCATGATCGGAATGATCCAGGCGACGGAGGCAGTCAAGCTGATCATTGGCAAGGGAGAGCCACTGATCGGACGGTTGCTGCTCTACGATGCCTTGGCCATGCGGTTCCGCGAGCTGAAGCTCCGCCGCAACCCCGAATGCCCCGTCTGCGGCGACCACCCGACGATCACCCAGCTGATCGACTACCATCAGTTCTGCGGCGTGCCGCGACAGCCTGAGGCGCCGGCTCCAGGCTTGAACGAAGGCGAAATCGATCCGGTCGAGGTGAAGGCGAAGATCGACCGGGGCGACAACTTCGTCTTGATCGACGTCCGCGAGCCGCACGAATGGCAGATCGGGCATATTCCGCAGGCGAAGCTGATTCCGCTCGGCGAGCTGCCAAAGCGTGTCCACGAGCTGAATCCGGCAGACGAAATCGTCGCTCACTGCAAGAGCGGCGTGCGGTCAGCGAAAGCGATCGAGTTCCTCAAGCAGGCAGGATTCCGCAAGCTGAAGAACATGAAGGGCGGGATTCTTGCCTGGAGCGATAAAGTCGATCCAACCGTTCCGAAGTATTGATGAACCCCGAGGGCAGGCGCCGCCCATCCGGCGCCTGCTTCACTTCATCGCCGCGCCCGCCAGATGCGGTCCCACGATGGGCAGCTTCAGCTTGAAGAGTTCGTAGTTCACTTCTCGAAATCCGGCTCTCTGCACAAGCTTCCATGTTTCGCGGTTCGGATGGCAGCCGTCGGCAAACCACGCCCAGACCGGTTCAATCCAGTCCTGACGCCGGCGCGTCCTGGACCCCGCCTCGTCGGCGACGTGTTCGATGAACACAAAAGTCCCTCCCGGTTTGAGCACCCGGTGAATTTCCTTTAGCACCTGCTGCGGATCATTGACAGAGCACAGGACCAGCGTACTGACGACATGATCCACGCTCTCGTCGGCCAGAGGAAGGCCCTCGGCGACGCTACCCAGTAATTCGATGCGCCTTCCCTGAGCAGAAGCCCGCCGCTCGAGGTAGGGATACATGAAAGCATTGGGCTCAGCGCCTATCCACCGAACTCCGGGCGCATAGAAGCGGAGATTGACGCCGGTGCCGGGTCCGATCTCGAGAACGGAACCTTTCAGCGGTCCGAGGAGCTCTCGCTTTCGATCTTCCACCAGCGGGTCATGCTTCGCACTGAAGTACTCGAGAAGGTGTGCGTGAATGCGTTTTCGAAGGCTCACTGGCTCGTGGTCATTCGAGGTCGAGCGGAATCAGCTTTCCATTCCGCCGCACGCCAAGCCGAATTGGCCGGGGTAAACCTCGCTTAGGGATGGTGACCTCCGCCCATAGTTCGTCTCCCGCCGGATGCGCCGACGGATCGGGGACGTGCTCGGGAATGAAATATGCGATGGGAAAATAGGGAATCGCTCTTTCGTTGCGGATCTCAGCAGGAATTCCGCGATCTGTGGCCACAGCAATCACGTGACCGTCCTCCACGGTGAATGCCACATGGCCGCGAGGGCGTGTCGCGCCGCGAACCGGTGCGTTCACCTTCAATCGCACATAGCGGCCTCGCACCGGCAGCTCAGGGTCATAGGGCTCGATCTGCACCCACCCCCTCGGCAGCGTGCTCCGATCGTAGACCAGTTTGCCGGCGACGCTGAGAACCAGCACCATGTGGGCAGCCGCGACGATCAGCCCGCGCCTCATGCAAGTGCCTCTCTCACCCGCGCCACCAGTCTCCGGCGCAGCCGTTCCAGCAGCCAGCCACCCGCGAGAAAAAGAATGCCCAAGGCCATCAGACTTGCGGATCTGCCGAGTTTGTCCATGACATTGGAGAAGTAGAAAACGATCACAGTCAGCGCGAAACCCGCGATGCCAAGATTGATCCGCTCCGAGCGTGATTCGGCGAGCCCCAGCATCACCAGGCCGATCGACGAAATCGCGCACCAAAGGTAGACCAGGATTCCGGTGACAGTCAGCAGAGCCGCCACCCACAAGGCTGCAATCGCGTTCTTCCAGGCTTCCCGCTTGCGAAACGCGAAGGCGACGGCCGTCGGCAGAGCCAGAGCAAGGATCCAGCCGGCCAGCGGCCCGGCGGACGTTCTTTCCACGTGGAGCTGAACCAGAAGAGCAGCGATGGGCACCAGCGTGACGGCGCCGGTCCATATCAGCACCTTGCGGGGTGAGGTCAGATAGGCCAGCGCCAGGAGGAACAGGCCAGCCAGGACGATTTTCGGAGCGTACGGGCCGGTAGTCCATTTTGCGACAACCCAGGCGGGCGTGAGAATTGCCGCGAACGCCAGTTGAGCCTCGTTGTGCAGAACCAGAAATCCAATCCAGGCGCCTGCCGCCCACAGAAGGATCCCCTCAGGCCAATTCTCCTCCAGTTGGAAGATCTGCCCGGCAAGGAATATGCCTGCGCCGAGGGCCACTGTCCCAAGGGCGTGCAGTGTGACGCCGAACGCTGGAAACCGCTCTGCCGTGAGTGCGCCCGCCACGTGGAGGCCTCCGATGAGCAAGACAATCAGCGACATTCGCTCGCCGGGACTGAGGCTGTCCCAGTGGGCGGAAACAAAGAGCAGAATTCCGGCGGCGACCAGCAACCCTCCGAAAGCAAGGGCAATGACAACAGGAAGACGCAAACTGCGTGGCCGTGAATTCTCGTAAGCGCGGATTCGCTCGGCGGTGGCTTGATCGATAATCTGTGCGGCCTCCCAATTCGCCAGCCGCCGTTCCCAGTCGCTCATGCTCTAT
>JADGHK010000488.1 GCA_019686145.1 Bryobacteraceae bacterium
GCGCATTCCGGGAATCACCGTAGAGACGGCCGGGTGCGAAAGGACAAACTGCAAAGCGATTTCGGGCAGTGTCCCCGGCACGCCTTCCAGATCCTTCTTGAGCGCGTTCACATGCTCGACGACCTGCTTCTTCCGGTCGCCTCGGAAATACCATGCGCGGAACTCGTCTCCCTCGAAAACGGTGTCTTCCGTCATTGTGCCGGTGAGGCTGCCTTCGTCGAATGGAACACGGGCGATCACGCCTACGTTCATCTCCTGCACGAGCGGGAACAGGTTTTTTTCAGGCGACTGATCGAAGATGTTGTAAATCACCTGAACCGTGTCAATCAGGCCGGTGCGAACGACATCGAGAGCCGAATCGGGCTGGTGATCGTTAATTGAGATCCCCATGAACCGCACCTTCCCGGACTTCTTCAGATCCTCGATCGCACGCCGCCACTCGTCGCGGTCGAGCCATTCGGGGTTCCACACATGGAACTGTTGCAAATCGATGGTCTCGACACCGAGATTGCGGAGGCTCTGTTCCGTGCATTCAATTACATACTCATACGGAAAGACCTCCTCGATCCCGATCCCCGGCCGGGCAGGCCAAAGGCGGTTCTTGGGCGGCACCTTCGTGGCGACAAAAATCCGCTGCTTCGTTTCGCGGAGAAGTTTGCTGATCAGCCTTTCGCTGTGGCCGTCGCCGTAGGCAAGGGCCGTGTCGATGAAATTCACGCCCAGCTCGACCGCCCTCCGAAGGGCTGCCAGAGACTCTTCATCGTTGCCGCCGAGCCACTGCTTGCCGCCGATGCCCCAAGCCCCGTAGCCGACTTCACTCACCTGAAGCTGTGTTCTGCCAAGACTCCTGTATTTCATGCCTTCTTTACGGTGGCACAGGCCTGGGGACCTGGCAAGACATCAGTGCTTGAAACGCCGCTCAGCGAGTTCGGGCGGGCAAGCGGCGGATTTTGATGTTCCGGAACCAGACTTCGTCGCCGTGGTGCTGGAGAGCGATTGGTCCTTCGGGCTTAGGACGCAAGAGGGCGTTGAGAATGCTGGGGACTTGAGCCCACCTCTTTTTTACGCCGATTGCAATCGCTTCGTCCTGCAGCGAGCCTTCCAGGACTTTCACGCCGTTGATCCAGTGCTCTACGTGCGGACCGATGGCGACGATGCGAGACGTGTTCCACTCGCCGGCTGGCCTGGCTGCTGTCGCCGACGGGGCAATCATCGAATACAGCGCTCCGGTCGTATGGCGCTTGTCCCTCTTTGCGTCGGGATGTCTCAAGTCGTCAATCAACTGCATCTCAAACCCGACCGAGTAGACGAAGCCATTAGAGTCAGGAGCGAGGGTGGCCCGATTGGACGCTCCAGACGCAATCTCCCTGCCCAGAATACCTTCGAAGCCGCCCGGACCGGGCTGGATCTTCGATTCGTCGACAAACACCAACTGCTGAATCCGGTACTTCAAGCCCGTGTTGCCGCCGGGTGAGACACGCCAATCGAAGACGAGCTCGAAATCGGCGAAGGAATCCTGCGTAACGAGATCCTCGGCGATGCGTGGCTTGAGGCGCGTCTTCAGGGTTCCGTCCTTGACCTCCCATGCATCGCCAGGCTGATTGAGCCGGGTAGGATCGCGCCAGCCCCGCATCGATTTGCCGTCGAACAGCAGGATCCATCCGTTGGCGCGCTCCTCGGGTGTCAGAACGTTGTCAGCCGCAGGAGACACAGAAGCGAACAAGGCGACAAGAGCGATCAATCTCATGGGAGTCGATATCGAGCGTATCATCGTTCCCAATTCCCTGCCAGCAGCCCTAAGCGGCTGACCGGCAAAGTTTGCCACTACCGCCCCGAGCCTGCTACACTAACATCTGGTATTCATCAGGAGTTCTGTGTCATGGCGAAGACGTGCGATATTTGCGGTCGCGGGCCGCAGTTTGGAAACAGGATCAGCCACGCCCATAACGTGACGAAGCGGCGCTGGAACGTGAACCTGCAGTCGGTACGCGCGGTCGTAAAAGGCGCGTCCAAGAGGCTCCGGGTCTGCACTTCCTGCATTAAGAGCGGCCGGATTCAAAAAGCAGCCTAGTTTTCTCTGGCAAAGATCAAAGCAAACACGAGCGCAGCGATTCGCTGCGCTTTTTGTTTGTCTGTCGGCACTGAATCAACAACAACTGGCATAGCACCAGGGCGGCTCGATGATACAATAGTCGGTTTTTTGGAGGTCTCTTCCCGTTTATGAAACTCGTAACCTTCCAACGCGCGGGCAGTGCCCCGGAAGCCGGTGTCGCCACTGGTGAACAGACAATTGTCCCGTTAAGCAGTCTGGGCTTCGCGGACGTGATCTCAATCCTCGCCGAGGGCGATGCTGCAAGGGCCCGGATTGAAACTTATTTGGCCTCCGGGCCGGAGACGGTCAGCCTGTCGGCGGTAAAGCTGCTCGCGCCCATTCCCCGCCCTCCGAAGTTCATTTGCGTCGGCTTGAACTATCGTGATCACGCGATTGAGTCGAAGATGGAGATTCCGACCGTCCCCACCATCTTCAACAAGTTTCCGAACGTTGTGATCGCCGCCGGCGACCCGATTGTTCTTCCCGCCAACTCCTCCAAGCCGGACTACGAGGCGGAATTTGCTTTCGTCATCGGCAAGGGCGGCCGGCATATCCCGGCAGACCGGTGGCAGGAGCATGTAGGCGGCTACACCATCGTCAATGACGTCAGCGCGCGGGACTACCAGATGGCGACGACGCAGTGGCTCATGGGAAAAACCTTCGACACCTTTGCGCCGATGGGCCCCTGGATCGTGACGCCGGACGAGATTGCCGATCCTCATTCTCTGGATATCAGCCTCAGCATTAACGGGGAAGTGCTGCAGAGTTCGAACACACGGGAGCTGATCTTCCGTGTCCCGGACCTGATTTCTTATCTCTCGAGCGTCGTTACGCTGGAACCCGGCGACATTATTTCCACCGGCACTCCGTCTGGAGTCGGCTTCGCCCGCAAGCCGCCGCGCTGGCTGAAGCCCGGAGACGACGTCGTGATCCGCATCGCAGGAATCGGCGAGCTGCGGAACCCGGTCGTCGCAGAAGCTGCAAGCGCAAACGCCTGATCCCGGTTCTCCTTGACCGCCTGGACCCATCCGGGCGGTCTCTCCTCTCCCAGCGATCCCGCCCTAGCCGATCAGCACGGTCTCTACGAG
>JADGHK010000489.1 GCA_019686145.1 Bryobacteraceae bacterium
CTCGTTGAGGCGGTACCCGAAGCTTCTATTAGGACCCTTCCTTCTGAACGATACGACCGGGACTTTGAAGCTAGTACTGTCCCGTGTAGTATTAGACCCAATTTCCCTTTCCTCGAACGTTCCGCCGTGTGAACCTAGAGCAAGAGACGCAGGTTGCCTGGCTCGGACAAAACCTGGGCTGCGGGAGTGCTAATGTACATCGTTTTCGCTATAGGTTTAGTCTCATTTCTCATCTCGCTGGTTCTTACTCCCATTGTTCGCGACGCGTTTTTGCGGAGGAATATCGTTGATCGCCCCGATCACTTCCGAAAAGTACACAAGCGGGCGATCCCGCGCGTAGGAGGCATCGCAATTGCGGTCGCCTACTCCGCATCCTTTTTGATCGCGCCACTGATCCCGCTGCCGTGGGACGTATTGCAAAATTCGCTTTCAAGAGTCGCGCTGCTGTGCATGGCAGCCGGCCTCGTGTTCTTTACAGGTTTGCTGGACGACCTGGTCGGCCTGAAACCATGGCAGAAGCTGCTCGAACAGCTCATTGCAGCCGGTATGGCATTTTGTGCAGGCGTTCAGATCCACCTTTTTCCTGGGGAAGCGATCGATGCCTACTTGAGCCTGCCGATCTCCATCATCTGGATTATTGGGACGACAAATGCCTTTAACCTGATCGATGGTCTGGACGGGCTAGCAGCGGGTGTGGGTTTCTTTGCAACGGTCACCGTCCTGGTAGCAGCCTTGATCAGCAATAACTCGGAGCTCGCCCTGGTGACGGTTCCTTTAGCCGGGGCCCTCCTCGGATTTCTCCGGTACAATTTCAACCCCGCATCCGTGTTTCTGGGCGATTGCGGGAGCCTGCTGATCGGTTTTCTGCTCGGCTGTTATGGCGTGCTCTGGAGTCATAAGTCGGCGACGCTGCTCGGCATGACCGCACCGCTCATGGCGGTCGCCATCCCGTTGCTGGACGTACTGCTGTCAATCACCCGCCGGTTCCTGCGCGGGCAGCCCATCTTCGCGGCAGACCGTGGCCACATCCACCACCGTCTGCTTGATCGCGGGCTCAAACCCAGGACAGCAGCCCTGCTGATCTACGCCGCTTCAGGGCTCGCCGCAGCATTCTCTCTGCTGCAGAATGTCGCGTACCATCAGTTCGGCGGATTGATTGTCATTCTCTTTTGCGCAGCCGCATGGATCGGAATCCAGCACCTTGGTTACGTCGAATTCGGCATGGCGAGGCAGATGTTCATGAAGGGAAACTTCCGGCGAATCATCGATGCCCACACGCGCCTGCAAGGACTGGAAGCCGGGCTCGCCCAGGCGGCGACGCACGAGGAACTGTGGTCGCAGCTTCGCCAGGGGGCGCAAATGTTCGGCTTCCGTGGAGTCCGGCTGAAGCTGCACAACGGAGTATGGGAGGAAGTGGACGAGTCGGCCGGCCCTCTATGGCAGGTCCGGGTGCCTTTGCCCAACTCCCAATACGCAAACTTCTACTGCGCGTACGGCAATTGCCCGCAGCCGATGATCGTGGGCGAGTTCGTTCAAGTGATCGAGGCTGTTCTGCGGCATTCGGCTCTGCTGTATGACAAGGATGTCTCGAGCATATTAACGAAAAAAGAAGATATCGGAGAAGAGGGAGCCTCCCTCGGTCCGTCTACCTGTCCAATCGTATGAAGCTATCTCTGTTACTTTCGACAGCGCTGTTATGCCTGTTCACATCCTGCGGGGGTAGTCCCGAGTCTGTGCTCAAGAGTGGCAACGCCTTTTATGAGGAGGGGAAACTGGAGGATGCCGCCCTGCAATATCGCAAGGCGATTCAAGGCAATCCGAACCTTGCGGAGGCGCACTACCGCTTGGGTCTGGTCGAACTCAAGCGGAAGAATCCGGGCGAAGCGTTACGGCTCTTCTCGCGAGCGGTCGAGTTGCAGCCCCAGAACCAGGAAGCGCTCGAATCGCTCGCTGACCTGATCCTGGCCAGCTACATGGCAAACCGGGAACGGCCGGCCGGCCTTTATCAGCGCCTGCAGCAACTTGCAGACCAGCTTCGCAAGGTCAATCCGCAGTCAACAATGCTGGCGCGGCTTGAAGGATACCTTGCTCTTACGGATCGGAAGATTCCTGAAGCCTTAAGGATCTTCCAGGCTGCCCACCAGGCGCATCCGTCGGACCCTGACATCACGGCGGGTCTGGTTCGCACCCTGGTCGAAAGCGGAAATCTGGCCGAAGCGGAGCGCCTTGGGCTCGAACTTATCAACACTCATAAGAGCTACGGCCCGATCTACGACTTGCTCTCCGTTCTTTATTTACAGCAGAATCGCCTCTCCGATTCCGGCGCACTGTTAGTCCGCAAGGTCGAAAACAACCCGGACAACGCAGACTACGTTCTTCAGCTCGCTACTTTCTATGCCACCCAGCAGGACTGGCCAAAGGTGGCCGAAACGCTGGAGCGGATTCTCAGCAAGCCGAAGGAGTTCCCGAAGGGACACCTGATGGCCGGCAACTTTTACACGGACGTCGGGCGGTACGAAAGCGCATTACAGCACTTCGAGGCGGGCATGAAGCAGGCCCCGGCAGATCGCCTCAGCTACATGAAGCGCATTGCATGGGTCTACACGCGACAGAACCAGCGCGAGAAGGCCGAGCAGCTGTTAGCAGAAGTCTTGAAACAGGCCCCGGATGATGAAGAGGCTCTGCTGTCGCGCGCAAACCTGTGGCTTGCGAGCGGGGACAAGGAACGTCTCAAGGCCGCTGCCGCGGATTATGACAGGCTCCTCAAGAAGCGTCCGGACGATATCGACATTCGCACGAATCTCGCAAGAGCCCTGGGCGCCACCGGAGAGCCCGACAAAGCCCGGAAGGAGCTGGTCGAAGTTTCCCGCCGCGACACGTCGAATCTGGCAGTCCGCCTGATGCTGGCGGAGCTGGCCATCCAGCAGCGGCAGTACAATGAGGCGCTTCAATACGCCACCGAAGCACTCAGGCTGTCGCCGAATCACCCAAGGGCGCGCCTGTTCCTCTCCGTGGCGCTGCTTCGCTTGGGCAAAACGCAGGAGGCGAAGGTTGAAGTCGATACCATACTGAAGAGGTTTCCGAATTCCAAGGAAGCTTCGCTTCAGCTTGGCCTGATCTATCTGGCCCAGAACAAGTACCGCGAAGCGGATCAGCTGTTCCGCAAGATTGCCTCCGTC
>JADGHK010000490.1 GCA_019686145.1 Bryobacteraceae bacterium
GGCAGAATGACCAGGACAAAGACCGTCAGTATGTCCTCCATGACAAGCCAGCCGACGGAAATTCTGCCGGTCGGGCTTTGGAGTTCACCGTTGTCGGCGAGCACTCGGATCAGGACTACGGTGCTGGCGACGGACAGCGCTACGCCGAAGACGATTCCGCTCGACCAGTCCCAGCCGAAAAACCTCACCGTAAGCGCTCCGAGGAGAGTGGCGACAGTGCTTTGGGCGATCGCGCCGCCCACGGCGGCTCGCCGCACCGCGAGCAGATCCTTCAGATGAAAATGAAGGCCGACGCCGAACATCAGCAGAATTACGCCGACTTCGGCCAGCTGATCGGCCAGTTCTTTGTCCGCGATGAAGCCTGGAGTATGGGGACCGACGAGCACACCGGCCAGAAGATAGCCGACGATTGGCGACCATCCCAGGCGCTGAGTCAAGTAACCGAGAGAGACCGCGCCGAGGAAGCCGGCAGCCAGCGTCAAGAGCAAGTCGAGATTGTGCATCGTGATGCTATGCCCCGCAAGAACCTTGTTGTGTTCGCAGCTACAAGTGGCTCGGGATACTTCCTCTCGTATTCACGATGCTTGTAGCGTCCGAAATCAACTTGAAGTCAATCAAAACGGTGGAAAGGGCGCTGCGTCCGTGGACGCGGTGCCGGCTGGAGCAGCGCAAAGCACCCGGGAAGGACGGTGAGCCTTGAAAGTGTCGTCTGCTCTGCCCCCTCATCCTTAATGGTACCAAGCCTCGGTCTTTGCCTCGGATTGTCGCCAAATTTATGAGAAGACACGCCTAGGATTGATGAGGGATGCTCCGGTATTTATGCTTGCTGGCCTGCAGCGGAGTCCATTGCCAGGTCAGCGCTTGCCCTTCGGGGAGTGCATTCCATAAGGTACGGGCCCGGTCAAGGGCGGCGCAGGCGCGTATGACGTCCGCTTCACCGATTGGAGCAGGGCCAAGGCCCCGTCCCTCCGTACGCTGACCGCTCCAAACGCGATGTGCCCAGGACACTGCCATTTCGGCCTCCATCACGCGAGGCGCCATCTTACGCAGGACCTTGAGCCCGCTTCTCCTGTGCCGTCCTCGCCCGAGGGGCTCAAAATCCTCGTAAGTAGCTCCAAGCCGAATACTTTCCCAGAAGCCCTCGTGGAGGTCCAGTGCCTCCTCGACCGCTGCATGGGCCAGGTCGTGCGGAATCGTTGGGCCAGTCTCCCGAGGCGGACGGCGAATATCCGGGCCGGCCCGTCCCCTGACTTCAATCACATGCCGGTTGCCGGGCAGCTTGATGAACGTAATCTCCATCGATCCTTCCTCGGGAAACCCTGGTACGTTATCCATAATACTCGTCCAGCGGCGTCCGGGAAGTGGGGAAAGTTATACTGGAGCTAGCTGTGGCGAGAACTGCTACTCGCATCAACGAACCCTGGCTGCTTCAACATATAGCCGCTCTTCCTCATGGCCGGACGACCTTCAAGCACCTGATTCGGGAACTCGGGGCGAGAGGGGAAGAACGGGCCATGCTTCAGGAAACGCTCTCGCGGTTAACGGATCGGGGAGAATTGATCGAAGTGCGGCGCGGCCACTATGCCCTTGCCCGGCAGAGCAGGGAATTCGCCGTTGGCCGCCTCAACATGCACCGCGACGGCTACGGCTTCCTTGTTGCCGATTACCCGACCGATTGGATCCGCGGCGACATCTACATCCCCGCCCGGTCTGCGGAGAAGGCAATGCACGCGGATCGCGTGGTGGTGCGCATCACCCACATCGACGAGAACGGCCGCGCGGAAGGCGAAATCGTCCGAATCCTGCGGCGCGCGCACACCACAGTGGTTGGCGTCTTCCGCGTCAGGCGCCGCGGGAATTTCGTGGAGCCGCGTGACGAACGAATCCGCCAGTGGATCGAAATTCCGGAAGGAATGGAAATTCCCCCGCAAACAATGGCGGATCGTATCGGGGTCCAGCCGGTCGAGGTGAGCGGACCGGAGGACCTGGACGGCATGGTCGTCAACGTGGAAATCCTCGAGTTTCCGCAGGAGGGAGAAAGCGGCGTCGGGCGGGTGATCGAGATTCTCGGCCACCCGGACGATTTTGGCGTCGACGTCGAGATCATGATCCGGAAGCACCACATCCCTCACCGTTTTCCTCCGGAGGTGCTGGAGCAGGCGCAGGAGTTCCCGGGCACGATCCGGTCGGAAGAACTGGAGGGCAGGCGCGACTTTCGCGGCATGGACATTGTCACGATCGACGGCGAGACCGCGCGGGATTTCGACGATGCCGTCTGGGTCGATCGTCTTCCTAACGGGAACTACGCGCTTCATGTCCACATCGCCGACGTCAGTCACTATGTCCGTCCGGAGACGCCGATTGATGTGGAAGCTGCGCTCCGCGGCACGAGCGTCTACTTCCCCGACCGCGCGGTTCCCATGCTCCCCCTCGAGCTTTCGACCGAGATCTGCTCGCTGAAGCCGAAGGTGGACCGGCTGGTGATGTCGGTGCTGATGGAAATCGACCATTCGGGGGATGTCGTTTTCCAGGAGTTCGTTCGCGGTGTGATCTGCAGCGTCGAACGCATGACCTACACCGACGTGCATCTCATTCTCGAGAACGACGAAGGGCTGCGCGAGCGTTACGCGCCGCTCGTCGAACGCTTCGAGCTGATGCGTGAGCTGGCGATGATCCTCAATCGCAAGCGTATGAAGCGGGGCTCGATCGACTTCGACATGCCGGAGCCGCTCATCACCTTTGATGAGTTTGGGGAGATGATCGGCATACTCCGAAGCCCGCGAAATATCGCGCACCGCATCATCGAAGAGTTTATGCTTGCGGCGAATGAGGCGGTGGCATCGGCGCTGGGCGCCGAGGAAATTCCTACCATCTACCGGATCCACGAGCCGCCAGACCCAAAGCGGATCATGGAATTTGAGGAGATCGCCGCCCACTTTGGCTACAGCCTGGGAGTGGGGGCGGTTCCCGTCAAGCGGTTTCCGATTGTGGACCGCAGGCGGGACGGGCGAAAGGTCCGGCGCGACCTTACACTGCCGAACGAGGAGCTGCAGGTCTCATCGCGCAACTACCAGAAGCTGGTGGCGAAGATTGAGGGCAAACCGGAAGAAAGAATCCTCAGCTACCTCATGCTGCGGTCGCTCAAGCAGGCTCGGTATAGCGAGAAGAACAG
>JADGHK010000491.1 GCA_019686145.1 Bryobacteraceae bacterium
GGACAGGTCTGAGTCGGCTCCGAGTGCGGTGCAGCAGGTGGCGCAGACGGAGCCGCAAAGCGCACAGCCTGACGCTGCGCCGCCACCTGAGAAGAAGGTTGTTGAAGCTCCGGCAGCGGCTGCCACGACTGACCGCAGGACGGCGAAACCGAAGCCTGCCGCGTCCAGGTCGCCGGTTGCGCGGGCGACGCACAGGGCCGCGCCTCCAGAGAGTGCGCCTGCCAGCGCTCCACCAAAGCCTCAGGAAATGGCGCGGAATGACGCGCCGGCCGAAAGCTTGCCCGGGACGCAGCCATCGGCGCCTCCGATCCAGAGTTCAACCGCTGTGCGCGAACCTGCTCCTCCTCCGCCGCCTCAACCGAAGACAGTCACAATCGCGGCGGGAACGCTGTTGACGGTCAGGCTGGGTGAAGGGCTGTCCACGTCGCGGAATCAGCCGGGGGACACCTTCACGGCTGTTCTCGACAAGCCGCTTGTGGTGGACGGCTACGTCATTGCAGAGCGCGGAGCCCGCGTCGAAGGCCGGGTCGTGGAAGCGGAACGGGCTGGCAGGGTGAAGGGGCTGTCCTCGCTCTCGATCGCCCTTACGAGTTTGCACACCTCCGACGGTCAAACACTCAGGTTGAACACTGAAACGTTCCAGAAGATGGGCGAGTCCAGCAAGAAACAGGATGTTGCCAAGGTGGGAATTGCTAGCGGCATCGGCGCGGCGATTGGCGCAATCATCGGTGGCGGAAAGGGCGCGGGAATCGGGGCAGCCGTCGGCGGGGCAGGCGGCGCAGGCACCGTGCTGGCGACCCGTGGTAAGGACGCGACCCTTCCGGTCGAGACTCGCATCACCTTTAAGCTGAGTGAACCGGTTACGGTAACTGAAAAGCTGCCCTAAGAGCAGGTGGAGAGGCAATTGCTGCCCCGCATTGCTTCTCCAATATAGAAACCACCCTTACTTCCTCACGGGGGCTGGCGAATTACTTCGCCGGCCCCATTTTCTTTGCAGCCGGTCTCCGCGGCCCCAACGGATCATTCGCCGGCGCAGGCCCGACACGCCGGAACGTGATACTCACGATGCGAACGGGTGTCAGCGGCGCATCCTCCGCATTGGTGGGCACGCTGGCAATTGCATTGACCACCTCCTGCCCTTCCACGACCTGGCCAAAAATCGTATGCCTTCCGTCCAGATGCGGTGTGGGCGCTTCTGTGATGAAGAACTGGCAGCTTCCGGTATTCGGACCCGCGTTCGCCATGGCAAGGCGCCCCGGAATGTCAAATTTGAGCGATGGATCGAATTCATCCGGGATGGTCTCAACACCGCCTTCGCCAGTACCCAGCGGATCGCCGCCCTGGATCATGAAGCCTTTGATTACCCGATGGAAGGTAAGGCCGTTGTACAGAGGCTTCCGGGTTGGGCGATCGGTTTTCGGGTCGATCCAGTACTTTCGTCCAAGCGCGAGGTCGATGAAATTCTTCACCGTAACCGGGGCCTGCTGCTCGTAAAGCTTCATTACGATACGCCCTTTTGAGGTAACCATCGTGGCGTACAGGCCCGGCTCGAGCGCTGGCTTGACCGGCCGCGCCGGGGCCGTTCGTCTTGTCTGAGCACCCAAGCCCGCCGCGGCGAGCATGGCCAGAGCCAGGACAGTGAACAGGGGGCGAAGGCGCATGATGCAGATTATACTGAAGTGTCCCATGGACGTTGGGGAAAATCTCTCAAGTTGTTCTTGAATTTTGCACGGCTGCCCGCGGGACAATTCGTTACGAGTAGGGCCTGCACCGAAGGAACCAACGCTGGTAACCTGTGTATGCAGCCATGCGAACAATCTCAAGGAAGGTGCAGTACAGCCTGCGAGCGCTGTATGCCCTGGGTGCCGTTTACGGCCAAGGACCGGTTTTGATCGCCACGCTCGCTGAGCAGGAGTCGATTCCTCTTAAGTTTCTGGAGGCCATTCTGCTCGATCTGAAGAGACTGGGCATTGTTGACAGCAAGAAGGGGCGAGGCGGCGGGTATCAGTTGCGGAAGCCTCCTGAGGAGATTACGCTCGGCTCAGTGATTCGCTCGATCGATGGTCCGCTGGCGCCTCTGCCTTGTGCCAGTGAAACCGCTTACCGGCCGTGTGAGACGTGTCCTGATGTCGCTGTTTGCGGCACTCGGATTGTGATGCGCCAGATTCGCGACGCGACGGCGGGGATCCTGGACAAGACGACAGTCGCAGACGTCCTCCGCCTGATGAAGGAACAGAGAGAACAGCGAGCTGAGCCGGTGCTCAACTTCGAAATTTGAGTGGCGGCAACGCTCGCGACAGGCAGCCCGGCAGCGGGCTTACACGAGCACGGTGAAGGTGGTCTCGGTACGCTGCACCGGCCGGTAGAGGGTATCCCGCTCCACGGGTTCGCGGCCCGCTTTCCGGATCAGGTGCAGGAGCTCGCTGCGGCGCAGTCCCTGGCTGGTGGTAGCGCCCGCGTCGTGATAGATCTTTTCCTCCACGACTGTGCCGTCGATATCGTCGGCTCCAAAGCGCTGAGCGATTTGAGCAATCCGCGGCGTCATCATGACCCAATAAGCCTTGATGTGCGGAATGTTGTCGAGGAGCAGCCGCGAAACGGCGATGTTCCGGATATCCGCAAAGCCGGTTGTGGGCGGGATATGCTCCAGCGGTGTGTTGGCAGGGTGAAAGGCGAGCGGGATGAACGTGACGAACCCGTGCGTTTCATCCTGCAACTCGCGAAGGCGGATGAGGTGGTCGACCCGGTCCTCCTCCGTCTCAATGTGCCCGTACAGCATCGTGCAATTCGACTTCAATCCAAGCTGATGGGCCTCGCGGGCCACCTCCAGCCACTGGTTCCCGTCGATCTTGTGGTCGCAAATGATGCGCCGGACGCGCTCGCTGAAGATCTCGGCTCCGCCGCCGGGCAGGGAATCGACACCTGCATCGCGCAGGCGTTCGAGCGTCTCACGCGCACTGATCTTGTGGCGCTTCGCGAGGTAGGCGATCTCCACCATGGTGAACGCCTTCAAGTGGACCTGCGGAAACCGCTCTTTCAGCCCGCGCAGCATCTCGCAGTACCAGTCCAGCGTCAGTTCCGGGTGGAGTCCGCCGACGATATGAAATTCGGTGACCGCCTCCGACCAGCCTCTGCCTGCCGTTTCCCATACCTGCTCGTGAGACAT
>JADGHK010000492.1 GCA_019686145.1 Bryobacteraceae bacterium
CCCACTCGCGGCGCGATCAGCTTCTTCGACACGGACATGCCGTTATTGGTTGGAACATTTCCAACGCCGCCGATCGTAACGAGGTTCGTCGCCGGATCCCAGCGCTCAATCCCGCGGCCGTCGCCTCTGTTCATCAACGGATAGTATTCGTACCTTGCACCGAGGTTCAAAGTGAATCTGCGCGTAACCTGCCACCGGTCGCGGAAATAGAAGCCGAGCTGCCACTCCCGCGTCTTCATATCGAAGAACTGCACGGATTTATTGGCGCTGCCGAGGATGCCCAGCAGGCCGGCAGCGTAAGTGTGATAGCTTTGCGCCACCTGCCCTTGCAGCACGACCGCGTTTCCGGTTGGGCTGAGGCTGCCGCGCGGATTGGCGATTTCAGGCTGCCAGTGGTTCATCTCGTGACGAATCACGTCCACCCCCCAGCGCAGCTCGTGAGCCCCTTGAATCTTGGAAAAATTCATCGTGTAGGTGTAGCTGCGGTCGTCGTAGAAGTTAGGATTTGACGAGCTGCAATTTCCCCAAGCAGTAAAACCATTCGCAATGCAAGGCTGCCCCGAGTACCGAATATCGTTGGCAAAGGCGTCGCCTCCGTTCGTACCCGGAATTCCCCAGATCTCCGAGCCCCAATTGCGGCCAAAGTCCGGACCTGTGGCGTCATTCTTCAAGCGGGTGTGACCGAACACGCCGTCTATCAGGAACATTGGAGACGCCGTCCAGTTGAAACCGACGCTGGGCATGATGACCTGTACATCGGCCTTCCCAAGCTGTCCCAGAGCCGGTCCCGTGAGCTCCCCAAGCGCCGCCTTGCCGCGAACCGGGGCATTCATCTGAGAGTATTTGCCCCAGATCATGAGGTTCGTGCTGAGGTTGTAATTCGTCTTGAAGTCGTACTGATCGCGGGTTAGCGCCAGAGTTCCCGAGCTGAAATAGTTGCCGATAAGCCCGAGCCTGTCCTGGGCAGGCTGGTTGGGGAGAGGAGCAAGCTCCTGAATCTTCAACCAGATTGGCGAGAATCGCGAAGCCGGAATCTGATTATTCGGGAACGCCACTCGATTGGCTCCATTGGCGTCGCCCGTCAAGGGATCGTAAATGGCGCCGAGGCTCGCGTAGGCTGCGAAGTTGCCTTGACGCATATCGGCAGGAGGGGTTGAGAAGTTGTCAAACTGGCCCGTGCGTTCCGACGTCCGCTCGTAGCTGAAAAAGTAGAAAAGCTTATTCTTGATGACCGGACCGCCAATGGTGCCGCCTGCAATGTTCACGATGGACTTCGGCAGCTCCGGCCGGTGCTCGTTCAAGCGGTAGAAGTATGGCCGTGCGTAAAGGTGCTGGTTGTCGTGATACCAGAAGGCCGAACCGTGCAGATCGTTTGTGCCGGATTTCGTGGCAACCGTGACGGCAGCGCCGCCGGCCATCCCCTGCTCGGCATCAAACGATGAAGTGCTGACGTTCACCGTCTCAATGGATTCAACAGGCGGATTGTAGAGCGTGTGATGGGGCAGCCAGATGTAGACATTGATCGCGCCATCGACGCGCGTGTTGTTATTGTTGCGGTTGGTCCCGTTGACGTTGGTCGTCAGGGAACGCTGGGGCGACGCGCCCACGGAATTCTGGAACGCCGCTGGCGTGGCTCCGGGGGCCAGATTGATCAGGCTCTGGTAATTCCGGTAGGCGGGTAGAGGAAGTTCGACGACCGCCTTCGAGTCGATTTCAGCCCGGGTATCGGCGCGGTCTGTCTGCAGCGCCGCAGCGCTCGCCAGTACGGTGACCTGGTCGGTAACCTGCCCGACCTCCAGGCGAATGGAGACTCGGGTGACACTGTTAATCGTGACCTGGATCCCCTTACGGGAGGATGGGCGGAAGCCGGACGCTGTCACCGTCATATCGTAGGCGCCGGCCGGAAGGCTCACGGCATTGTAACGTCCTTGCTCATCCGTCTCAAGGTCGCGCGCCAGCCCGGTGGCCGTATTCGTCAAAGTGATCTTTGCCCCGGGAATCGCAGCTCCCGAAGGATCTTCAATTGTGCCAACCAGCGAACCGTAAAGAACCTGAGCCGCGGCATGCCGGGGAAGCAGGATCAATAGGAGAGCGGCTGGCCCCCAAAGGAGCCTGAAAAAATTCGTTCGCAAAATTCCTCCCTTTTGTCTTTCAAAGAATGGTGCACGCCTTGGCCCTACGACCCAGTAGGACGGACAGCAATCGACATGGAAAGACTGGGCCTTCTAGCCCAGCACTTGCCTCCCAAGGACTCCCACCTTGCGGTGTAAGGTCTATCACAAGGAACTCGCATGGTCAACGAAATTCATCTCATTGCGAGCACCGAATCCAATGCACAGGCAGTTAGAATTCCAGCCGGAGGCCCATTCGAAACTGCCTTGCTCCAGGCGCGTCACCGGTTGAGGAGCCATTAACGCCGCCCACGCCGCTAATCACCCCGACGGTTGCCGCCTGCGTAATGTTCATCTGCGGGTTGCTCCAGTTCGGGTGATTGAAGAAGTTTGTGGCCGTCATCTCCCAGCGCAGTCTCGGCGCACGCTCTGCTCCGAAGCGGAAGTCCTTGTGGAAGCCGACGTGCCAGACATTGACGCCAGGTCCTTTAATGACTCCCTTCGCAGCCGTTCCGAAACGTCCCGGTGAGGGAGCGCCGAAAGCCGAGGGATCGAACCACTGATTGACGCTGCGCTCACCCCGAGGCAGGTTTCCATTCCTCAAATGATCCGGGCGAATGGTTACAGTGGCAGGTGTTGCGCTGGTTGTGTATGCAGTTCCTGTCGGATCCGGTCCTGTCCAAAGCGGCGTGAGGAACTGTCCGGAGTAGAGGCTGAAGATGCCGCTGATTTCCCAGCCACCGACTGCGAGGTCACCAAGCCGGGAAACTCCGCTCAGGAATCTCCGGCCTTTGCCGAACGGCAACTGGTAGACAAAGTTCGACGTAAAGCGATGGGTGGGAATGTCGAGCCACACGGCGCGCTCGCGTTTGCGGTTGAACGGGTTCTCCAGGGCTTCGCCCCGCTCGAGATCGCCGATATCCCGGGCCCACGTCCAGGAGCTTTGGAAGTACAGGCCGTTGGCCATGTGCCGTTCCGCCTCGAGAGTCAGCCCGTGATACTGATGGCCCGCGCCGTTCGTGAAGTAGCTGATTCCGGGATATTGCGGGAACGG
>JADGHK010000493.1 GCA_019686145.1 Bryobacteraceae bacterium
GCTGCGCCGCGAGTGCGAGGCGGCAGGCGTCGCGATCTATACGAACTGCCGCGTCCAGCATGTGCGAAGGGACACACGCTACACCGTGGAAACCTCGCTAGGAGACTTTGTGGCTCCCGCCGTTGTCGTAGCCACTGGCGGGTTGTCCATTCCAAAGATCGGCGCCACAGGCCTTGGCTACGACATCGCACGGCGATTCGGGCTGAATGTCATCCCGTGCCGCCCTGCTCTGGTGCCGCTTATTCTCGATCCCGAATTCCGAGCCCGCTATTGCGACCTCGCCGGCGTAGCGTTGGAGGTCGTCGCAGCAAGCAACGGAGCCAGGTTCCGCGAGAAGATGCTAATTACGCATCGCGGATTGAGCGGTCCGGCTATCCTGCAGGTCTCCTCCTACTGGCGCCCCGGCAGAGAGATTCAGCTTGACCTGATGCCAGAAGTGAACTTCGCCGGAAAGCTGCTGGAGCGGAAGGCGGCGGGCGATCGGAGCACGCTGAAAACCATCCTCGCCGCCTATCTCCCGGTACGGCTCGCCGAACGATGGGTTGAAACCCACGGGATCAACGGTCCAATCTCCATACTGCGTGACCGGGATTTGTCTGCCGCCGCAGAAGCTCTTCACTGCTGGCGGCTCCATCCTTGCGCCACAGAAGGCTATGAGAAAGCCGAGGTGACAGCGGGAGGCGTCGACACGGCGGAGTTGTCGTCGAAAACGTTCGAAGCCAGGAAAGCGCCGGGGCTCTACTTTATTGGGGAGGTTGTCGACGTCACAGGGTGGCTCGGCGGCTACAACTTTCATTGGGCCTGGGCTTCCGCGTGGTGCGCGGGGCACGCGGTCTGACTGGACCTGAGAAATTTATCGGATTTTTCCCACGGATTAGGCATAGGGGTACTATCGAAAGGTTTGGTCACTAGTGAGGTTGGAGAACGATGGGACTGGAAGCGAGATGCGTGGCTCGCTATGGCGAGCAGACGTGTGAGGGGAAGGCTCATCTTGAAAGTGACCGGATCAAGTTCCGGGGGCAGTTTCGGTTCGAAATCCCATTCAACGATATCTCTTCCGTCGAGGACACAGAACAGGCGCTCACGATACGAACAAAGTCGGAAGTTGCGGTGCTTGAACTCGGCCCGGCCTCTGCAAAGTGGGCGGCCCGGATTCGCAACCCGCGGGGGCGCCTCGACAAGCTCGGCGTGAAACGAGGCATGCGGGTATCGGTGCAGGGAGCGTTTACGGAAGACTTCGTCAATGAGCTGCGCGATCGCGGAGTGACGATCAACGCCAAACCCGCGGCTTCAACGGAGATCGTATTCCTTGGGGTCGAGACAAGAGCGCAGCTCAGCAAACTGGAGCGGCTGGAGAAAGCCATCCCGCGCAATGCCGCGATTTGGGTGATCTATCCGAAGGGGCAGCCGCACATCACGCAGGCGCAGGTCCTGTCTGCCATCAGGCAGGCGGGCCTTGTCGACACAAAGATCGCCTCCTTCTCGCTGACACATACCGCTTTGAAGGCGGTCGTGCCGTCTGCTGCCCGGTAACGCTATTTGCGTTCGTAGCGGCCCATACACTGCGCCTCCCCAAGCACGTGGCCGCGGATGGCGAGCTCGACGCCAACGCGGTTTTCTCCGTCGCGCAACCCCAAAGACGGCACGTTGAGCGCAAAGAGCCGGAAGAAGTAGCGATGGGGGCCGTGGCCCTTGGGAGGACAGGGCCCGCCATAGCCAAGCTTTCCAAAGTCGTTGGAGCCGCTCATCCCCAGCCGTCCCGGTTGAAATCCCTGCTCAAGCTCATGGACTTCGGCCGGGATGTCATAGAGAAGCCAGTGGGTCCACGTCCGCGAGGGGGCGTCGGGGTCTTCAACAATCAGAGCGAAGCTCTTGACGCCTTCGGGCTCCCCGGACCACGCGAGTGGCGGCGAAACGTTTGTACCGTCGCAGGTGTGAATGATCGGGATGTTTCCGCCCTCGGGAAACGCACTGCTCGTCAACTGAAAGGCCATGCAGACTCCTACACGTGTTGTCTTTGCGTTGGCTTCGTGCTGCCGCCGGTCTTTACCGGGCGTCAGCGGGAGCGGGCAGTCAAAGCCAGCTTAAGAAGTTGTTTGCGCGTTTGTAAAGTGCCATCCTGGTGACATTCTAAAGATCCGTTTGAGCTGCGAAACGTTGCGCGGGCCGGCGACACTTAGGAATATAATTTTGCGCTGCCATACCAGGGAGATTTGCTATGAGTTCACTGACACAGCGAAGTACCGATATGAGCCGCCTGCATCCGGCATTTCGGGATAGGGCGCAAGCGGTACTCGATCGCCTGAATGGAGAAGGAATTCCATTCCGGATTTTCGAGGGCTACCGGTCGCCCCAGCGTCAGCAGTTCCTGTATTCGCAAGGCCGCACCGCTCCAGGCGACATTGTCACGAATGCAAAGCCCTGGATCTCGTACCATCAGTACGGGCTGGCGGCTGACTTTGTGCTCTTCATCGACGGCAAGTGGAGCTGGGATACCAGCGGGCCGAGAGCCGCGTGCTGGGACAAGCTTCATGCGATCGGACGAGAAGTGGGGCTGGAACCGCTGAGCTGGGAGAAGCCTCATCTGCAACTCTGCGGCATATCGATTGACGACTTGCGCAGGGGCCGGTATCCGGACGGTGGCGATGACACCTGGGCAGAGGCCATGGAGGAAGCGATCAGCACCTGGAGCGGTGAGCCCGCCGCTCCGCCGATTCCTGACGTGTTGCCTCAACGGCCTCCCCTTTCCGACCTGGAGCTCCCGCTACAGTTTCAAAGCAGATTCGGCGGGCGGGAATGGTGCACTACGCCCGAAGGCGTCTTGATTCGGGAAAACGGCAAAATCCAGCTTTTACGCACGGCCGGCGAGCCTGTCACATGCACGAGGATCTGGGAACTCTACGGAACGATCATTCGGGACGTAAGCGCCCGGCACAATGTTCCCGCGGCGCTGATCATGATGACCATCGCAACCGAGACCTGTTTTGCACGGCAGCAGAATTTCACAGGACCCGTAACGTTCCGATGGGAGCCGGGAGTGCGCGTCACGGATGTGGGCGAGCCGCGTTACGGTGATTACAGCGCCGGTCCCATGCAGACGCTCGCCAGCACAGCCCGGGCCATCATTCGCATGAAAGGACTGCCGCTCGACCCCTTTGC
>JADGHK010000494.1 GCA_019686145.1 Bryobacteraceae bacterium
GGAATGGCCTCTCTGATACACTCGGCCGTCCGGCAGGATGGCGTACTGGCCCGGCTCTGGCTGGTCGGGAATGGCCTCTCTGATACACTCGGAGGTCCGAAACCTCCAGCAAAGCCTCAGGCTCTGGCTGGTCGGGAATGGCCTCTCTGATACACTCGCCCGCGCAGTAGCCCGATTCCGAGACCCAGCTCTGGCTGGTCGGGAATGGCCTCTCTGATACACTCTTTCGCAGGATCGATTTGATCCGCCCGTGGGCTCTGGCTGGTCGGGAATGGCCTCTCTGATACACTCCACAAGAAAGGTCACCGACCGCTCTTATTGGCTCTGGCTGGTCGGGAATGGCCTCTCTGATACACTCTAGTGGACTCGATCTTGTTGCCCTGCAGCCACTTATCCTCGTTAAGCGGCACAGCAAATCCGAATGCAAGGCGGCTGGACGAGTCCGCTTTCCTCATTTTTCTAGAACAGAGAGATCTGAAGCGGAGGGCTCTCGGCCGGGCGCCTCATTCGTCCGTAGTACACCTCCATCTTTCCGAACTGGTGATCCGTCACCATGAGGAGCCGGACCTGCCCTTCCGGCGGCAAATAAGCCATCAAGCGCGTCTTGATATGCTCCGCGGCGTCTTCACTCGGCATGTGGCGAGCGTAAACGGAGTACTGCAGTTGCGCGAAGCCCATGGACAGTATCTTCTTACGGAACTGAGCGTACTGCCGGCGCTGGTCGGCCGTCTCTACCGGAAGGTCAAAGAGGACGAACAGCCACATAATTCGATAACTCGAAAGCGTAGCAGCACTCCTTCAAGGCTCAGGCTCGAGCCTTTGGCTGAATGATTTGCCAGTTGCCGGGGCCGCTGCCAGGCAGAGGACTCCACGGCGGCAGCCATAACTCGGTCGCCTCTCCCATAATGACGGCAACAACAGATTGAGCCAGCTTTGTAAGCACGTCGAACATTGTCCGGTTTTCACTGGCGACGAGGACGCGGCCGGATACGGCGGCAATCAAATTCCTTTTCGCTTGCCCAGTCAAAGGCGTCATGTCCGATGCCGCGACGAACCGATCAACCAGCGGCCGGAATGGCTCCATGAGATCATCTGCTAATGCAAAGGCATTTGCCTTATTCCGGTGGGCGATCCCAAACGTAGGATGTAAGCCGCACGCGCAGATCGCACGCGCCGTCATCGCGCGGAGGACAGCATATCCATAGTTCAACCAATGGTTGCGCTGATCCTCGTCATTTCTTCTCTTAAAGTCGAACTCGTCGAACAGCAGTTGCCAGTACCGCCGGGCTGCTCGCGCCTCGACATTGGTCGTATCGCCCGAAGCGACCCGCTTCTTGAGAGCGCGGAGACCTGCATCGCTGCCGAACTTCTCCTCGAGGACTCGGGCTTGTGCTTCAATCTTCGCTCGGACGAGCTGCTGCCACATCCTCTTCCGGCGCGGCTTCGTCAACGCCGTCTGCCTGGCAAACCGTCCTGCCTGAACGTGATGGGATTGGAGGGGCAGCAGCATTCCTGCCGGGCGCTGGCTGCTATCGCAGATGACAAAGGCGGCACCGGCTTCTGCGAGATGACTAAGCACGGCCTGCGTGAAGACGACCGCCGGATGCGAAACAAGGACGCACGCAATCTCCCCGCAAGGAATTGCTTCAACCTCCTCCGTTCCCTGGGTAACCACTAACAGACCATTTCGAATCGATAACCTCGACGGTTCCTGACTGAAGTCGAGGATGCGGTCAGTCATGAGCGTCCAAAATTTCACCCAAGGGCGTCACGACCACTTTCCTGCCGCCGAGTTTCATCAGGGTGGCCAGTTGAACGTCCCAGAGCTTTCCACTCTTGATTACATCCTGCTTTTTCCTTGCGTCAGTGGATGGCTGTAGCTCGAAAGCTCCGCGAGCCCGTACACTGCGAACGTACCAAACTTCTTCCGGGTCCCCTTCCGATCGTCTGGCCATGACTAAATCGCCCTCAGAAAGAGAGAACAGGAACTCCCGCCCAGGCCCATGATCTTTCTGAACAATCGGCACGTTCTGTCTATACCGTTCGGCCGCCTCGAGGCTTGAGACCGTATAATGCTCCCACTTCTTGATCTTGTTGGTTACGCTGTCACGAACAGCGACAACCTCAATGTGGTGATTTCCCTTGGCGATGACATATCTGGGCGGCGCACCTTCATTTCCCAAACGGTGCGCTTCTTCCTTCTTGTAGTATCGAACCCGTTTGATCGGAATGCGGCGGCCGTCCTTCGTTTCGATGTGGGGCCACTGCCCTCGAAGTTTCTTCGCATCCCGGCCCACGGCTTCCCACGCCGACTTGATGATTGTCAGAATCTTCTTGTCCACAATCTGATCGATTTCCGCCGCCGTGAGTTGATCGACTGGTTTTCGGGTCCGTATGTGCTTCTTTCCACCAATCGTAATCGGAGCACTGTAGTACGTCTCCTCGTGAAGGGCCCCTTTGAGCCTTCGTTTGGGCCGGTAAGAGACTTGCACCCACGATATGGCCTCCTTCACGTGCTGCCGGAAATCCGGCCAGGGATCAGCGAGCGATCCAAAGCGACGGTGTCCTTCAGCTAACGCGCGCGAAGCTGCATCCGCGAGACGCTTCACTTGAGCGGGGCTGGCCAGCGCAATCGCAATGGCATCCACAGCGTGGTGCCGGTGATCCTCGCGGTTCTTTTCCGGCAGACCGTTCAGAACACGATTCAAGTCCCACTTCTGCCTTAGAAACGCGGTCACCTTGCCTGCGCAGACAACGATTCTCTTGTTATCCGACCGATCGATTCCATAAAGGCATCCAAGATACTTTGCCGCAAGTCTGGACGCGTACCGGGTGTCATTCAGCTGCCGATGCGTAAACTCAGCGAGCAGCTTCTCGGTATCAGTCTCCGTCATGGTAAAGCGTTTCAGCTTGGCCGGATCACGGAACTGGCGAACACGCTCCACCATCTCAGCCCACTCGCTGGTGTGGCCAAACGCCTCAAACGGCGTGCGCTTACCTTTGATTTTGTTGACGGAAGCCTCGCATAGCGTCTTGTTCTGGAAGGAGTCGTCCAGAGATCTTTCGAACGGGATGATGTGCTCCACGTCAAAGCGGGGATACTCACCGAACAACGACTGGAGGCTGATGGACTGGCCGGTATAGGGGCATCGCTTTCC
>JADGHK010000495.1 GCA_019686145.1 Bryobacteraceae bacterium
CCCACCAGTCCTGTCGCGAATTGATCCAGATTCGTTTTGCCAATCAGGATCGCGCCTGCGTTCAACAGACGCTCCACAACGGGAGCCGTCCGCGGCGGAATGTGCGCGTAATCCGGGCAGCCCGCGGTTGTCGGAACGCCCGCAACATCGATGTTGTCCTTAACGGCGAATGGAAGGCCGTAGAGAGGAAATTGATCCTTTGGCGCGGCCTGCAGCCGCTCCGCCTGCGCCTGAGCCTGCTCCCGCATCAGCGAAATCCAGACAGGACGCAGTGCTCCTGCTTCGATTCTCCTGTAGACTTCCGCCACTAAGTCTGTGGGCCGGAGCCCGCTAGCGTAAGCCTTCCGCAAGGAAGCGAAGTCCAGGCTCAGTTCTGAAAGAGGACTGTTCACGACGCCGCCCCCGCAACCCGGACAACCGCCAGTGTCTGGCCCGCCGTAACCATCGAGCCCGGCGAACACCGCATCTCCACGACCTCTCCGGCGTGGGGTGACGTTATTGCCATTTCCATTTTCATTGCCTCAATCACGAGCAGCTTTTGCCCTGCCTCGACGCGCTGCCCCGGCTCGACATGAATGTTCCAGACGCTGGCCGTGATCGGCGCTCGTATGCCATGGCAGCCTTCCGGGATCGCCCCGTTCGTGGGAGGCGGCGGGGGAGCCTGCAACGACGGATCGGCCATATGCTCAGCCTGACCCGCCGCAGCCCAGCGTTCCCTCTCCTCTTCGAATGCCGCCTGCTGTTTCCGCTTGAATGCATCCGCTTCGGCTCGAATGGATTCGAGAAACGAATGATACTCGCGAAGGCGAAAAGTGCCTTCCTCTATCTGGAGCTGATACTGCCCGCGCGGAAACTCCTGCCGCAAGCGCAGAAGCTCCTCGCTGCTGACCGGGTAGAAGCGGATTTGATCAAAGAACCGGAGCAGCCAGGGCGATCCGGGCCTGAAATCCCTGGTGGTCTTGTACGTGTTCCACATCTGCACGGTCCGGCCGACGAATTGATACCCGCCCGGCCCCTCCATGCCGTACACGCAAAGATAAGCGCCGCCAATGCCAACGGCGTTCTCCGGCGTCCACGTTCGCGCAGGATTGTATTTGGTCGTCACAAGCCGGTGCCGCGGATCCACCGGAGTCGCAACGGGCGCCCCCAAATACACATCGCCCAGCCCGAGCACCAGGTAGCTGGCATCAAAAACAATGCGGCGGACCTCGTCCACGGAGGAAAGCCCGTTAATGCGGCGGATAAATTCAATATTGCTCGGGCACCATGGAGCGTCGGGGCGCACGGACTGCATGTACTTTCGAATGGCGAGCTGTGTCGCAGGATCATCCCATGAAAGCGGAAGATGAACCGTGCGAGTTGGCACCGTCATCTCGTCGATGTCCGGCAGCGACTTCTCAGCCGCATGCAGAGCCTCAATCAATTCTTCCCGGCGCAACAGGCTGCTGTCATAGTGAATCTGCAGAGACCGGATGCCCGGAGTCAGATCGATGATTCCCGGAAGCTGTGCCGCGCGGAACCACTCCATGAGCGCGTGCGCGCGTAAGCGCAGATTGAGGTCGAGCACTGGCGGTCCGTACTCAATCAGCAGGTAGCGATCGCCGGAAGCCCGCACAACGATCGCTGGGGCGTGCTCCCACCCGGCACACTGCTCCAGAATCGCCGGCTCCTTGCAGATCTCGTTGTCCGGAAGCTGCGGCAGGGGTGTCGTGAGTGTAGAAATGGTTTCCTCGATAGCGCGATCCATCGCCAGCGCCTGTGCCAGGGTCAACCGGCGGAACCGCACAGTGTCTCCGGGACGCAGTTGCCCGACTTTCCAGAGCTCGGCGTTCACGATCACAGCAGGACACACGAAGCCGCCGAGGCTCGGCCCGTCCGGCCCGAGAATCACGGGCATGTCACCGGTGAAGTCAATCGACCCGACACCGTAGGCGTTGTCGTGAATGTTTGAAGGATGCAGACCGGCCTCACCGCCGTCTTTGCGAGCCCAGGAAGGCTTCGGGCCGAGGAGGCGCACGCCGGTGCGGTCGGAGTTGTAATGAACCCGCCAGGCCGTGGAGAAAAACATATCGATGTCGAGGGCAGTAAAGAAGTCAGGAGCGCCGTGCGGTCCATAGAGAACTCCGATCTCCCATTCCGTTCCGTACTGCGGCTTCGCTTGATCCGGCAGTGAAGCTTTCGATGGCGTCGAGGCGGGCTTTGGCGTGAGGCGTAGAATATCACCCGCTCGTAGCGGGCGTCCGGCGTGTCCCCCAAAGCGTCCCAAAATGAACGTGCTCCGGCTGCCGAGATACGACGGCACGTCAAACCCGCCGCGTACTGCGAGGTAGCCTCGGCTTCCCGCTCCCTCGAAAGCGCCCATAGTGAGAACGGAGCCAGCAGGAACATCCACAGCCTCCCAGAGAGGAATGGGCTTCCCGTCAAGCGTAGCTCCCATCGACGCACCGGTAAGAGCGATCGTCGCAGGGACCAGGAATCGAAGAGACGGGCCTGTCATCGTGAACTCGAGACCCGCAGCAGACTCCTCATTCCCCACCAGGCGGTTCGCCAGCCGGAATGCCAGCGAATCCATCGGGCCGGAGGGCGGGACTCCTACGTCCCAGTACCCGAGGCGGCCGGGAAAGTCCTGTACTGTGGTTTGCGTGCCTGGCTCCAGAACTTCAATCGCCCAGGGCTTGTACACAAAGCGCTGAAGGAAGCTGGTGGGGAAAGCTCCGGCTTCGAACTCGGGATCCGCCACCACCATGCGCAGATAGTCGAGGTTGGTTTCGATCCCTGAAAGCCGAGTTTCTGCCAGTGCCTCCCGCATCTTTGCCAGAGCCTGGGAGCGATCGTCCCCGTGCACAATGATCTTTGCGACGAGCGGATCGTAAAAGGGCGTAATTTCCGTTCCGGCCTCCACCCAGGTCTCACAGCGGACATCTGTCGGGAAGACTGCTTCCGTCAATACTCCTGCGCTCGGCTGGAAATTCTTCGCAGCATCCTCTGCGTAGATTCGAACCTGGAGCGAGACCCCGCGCGAAACGGGCCGGAGCGTCTCGAGGCTGCCGAGCTCGCCTGCCGCCTCGCGCACCATCCACTCCACCAGATCGACACCGGTTACTTCTTCGGTGACGCCATGCTCCACCTGCAGGC
>JADGHK010000496.1 GCA_019686145.1 Bryobacteraceae bacterium
CCCGGCTCCTCGCCTGGAACCGGCTCGATCTGGACGCTGAGTTCCGCCAGAGCGCGCTCGGTTGAAACTTCCACCTGAAACTCGGCGATTCCGCCGACCGAACGGATCACCTCTTCAACTGCGCTCGGATAGAGATTGACGCCGCGCACAACGACCATGTCATCCGTGCGCGCCAGGATCCCTCCTTCGAGCGCCAGCTCACAGCTCCCGCATGCGCAGCGGAGGCCGGCGGCGCGCTTCACGAGGTCTCCTGTCCGGTAACGCAGCAGCGGTGATCCAACCCGGTTCAGGTTCGTCAGCACCAGCTCCCCCGTCTCTCCGGGAGGCACGGGTTTCAGAGTCTGACGGTCGATGACTTCCGGGAAGTAAGCGGCTTCGATGATATGCAGCACGCCCGGACGCTGCGGGCATTCGTAGCTGACGGGTCCCATCTCCGTCATCCCGTGGTGATCCACGACGCGCGCTCCCGGCCAGAGTCTCTCAATCAGCGACCGCGTTGCCGGAATGCTGCCGCCCGGCTCCCCGGCCACAATGATCGATCGCACTTTGCTGGCGCTGAGATCCAGCTTCTCCTCTGCGGCGACCTCGGCAAGGCGGACGGCGTAGGTTGGCGTGCTGCAAAGCACCGTCACCTCATTGTCGAGGATCGTTTGCAAGCGCGCACTGCTTCGCATGCCGCCCCCGGGTATGACAAGACAGCCCATTCGCGTAGCCGCCTCAAAGGCAACCCAAAAGCCAAGGAACGGACCGAAAGAGAACGGGAAGAAGACACGGTCGGCCGAGCAGACACCCGCCGACTCGAAGACGCGGACCCAGCAGTCGAGCATCGCCTCCCAGCTCTCCGGCGTATCCAGCCAGCGCATGGGCCTGCCCGTGGTGCCGCTCGTCTGGTTGAAGCGCGTGTAGCGGTGTAACGGATAGGTCAGGTTCGAACCGTAAGGCGGATGTTTCAACTGGTCGGCAACCAGCTCCGTCTTGAACGTGAACGGCACACAGGACGAGAACTCCTCCAGCGTGAGAGCGCTCCTGTGGATGCCAGCCGCGCGCAGCTTCGCGCCGTAAAAGGCATTGCTGTCGAGCAGCGCCTCCAGCATCTTCTGAATCATTTGCGTCTGATGCGCCACGATCGCTGCCCGATCGAAGGCGACCATCACAGCGGATTTCATGGGCAAAGCAACTCTGGCGGCGCCGGTTCAATCTTCGCGGCGATAGCCGCGGGGATCGGAACTGCAACGAGCCTGCCTGTGCCGGCATCGTGCTTCGTACATGCAACAGCCATCATCCCGCGGGCAACCTCTCTCTCCGGCTGCTCGTTCAGCTTCCGGAAAATGAACAAGTAGATAATGCTCCGCTCTCTCTTCTCTTTGACGAGGAGGCGCACCTCCACCGTATCCTCGAACCGGAGCGGATATCGGAAGTCGCACTCGGCGTGGACGCGCGGCCAGCCAACAGGCTCCGGGTCCGTCGTACAGATGGAGAAGCCGAGAGAGCGGAAGAAGGCGTGCTCGGCCGCCTCCATGTACCGGAAGTAGTTCGAGAAGTGCATAATGCCGGCCATGTCCGTTTCAGAGAACTCGACCTGCCGGACGATTCTGTATTCGTAAGCCAACTTGCGCTATTTCGCCGCGATCAGCGGCGCTCCGTGTGTCAGCGGCTGCGGCACTTTCGCGAAGTCTGCGACGGCTTTGAATAACGGGTCGAAGTCGATGAAGAGGTTGCCGATGAGGCAGTCCGTCATATCGCCAATGAGATTTGGATATGTTCTCACGAAGGTCCGGAAGCTGAACGCGTGATCGTAAAACGCGTAGACCAGCCGGCGCATCGCCTCAATCCCCTGGCACACCGTCTTTCCATATTCGACAAATCTCGCGGCCGAATAATCTCCGTCGGTCAATGCGGCGTCGATTGCATCTGCTGCAAGTTCTCCGCTCCGCAGAGCCAGGAAGACCCCCGAGGAGAAAACGGGGTCCAGGAACGCAAAGGCGTCGCCGACCAGGACAAGCCCGTCCGCCGCGCAGTGCCGCGAACGATACGAGTACTCTCCGGTCACGCGATATGGACCAAACTGCTCACCGACGGCCAGGTGCTCCTCGATCCAGCGATTCTTCTTCACTTCGCGGTGAAAGATCTCCGCCAGATCCTTCGTGCCCTGGAACAGGTAATCTTTCTCGGCAACGATACCGACGCTTACGACGTCGCCGGCCAGCGGGATGTACCAGAACCAGCCTTTCTCGGGAACATAGGCCACCGTGGTGGCTCCTTCATCGATGCCGGGATCGCGGAGCGCGCCTTTGTAATACGTCCAAATCGCCACCTTGTTCAGATAGGGGTCGCGGACTTTCCAGCCGTTCCGGGTGATTGCCAAAGCATCCCGTCCGCTGGCATCCGCAGTCAAAGGAGCGCAAAACTCGCGAGTCTCGCCGGTTTTGGTCACTGCCCTCACGCCGGTGACGTATCCGTTCTCCTGGATGAACTCGCGTACTGTGATCTCTTCGATCACCTCGGCTCCCTTCTCGCGCGCGTTGTCCATCAGCATCTGGTCGAATTCACTTCGCAGCACCTGCCAGGTGCACGCAGCCTCGTGCTGCAGATGCTTGAAGAAATAGAACGGGTGGGAGAGACGCCCATCCTGCGTCACAAACTGGACGCTGTACTTCTTTGTGAAGTGCGATGCCTTCATCTTCTCCACCATCCCGATTCGCTTGAGAGGGAAGTAAGTGAAGGGAATCAGAGATTCGCCGATGTGATATCGAGGAAATTTTTCCCTTTCCAGCACGACGACCCGGCGCCCCTTGCCTGCCAGCACAGCGGCGACCGTGGCGCCTGCCGGGCCGCACCCAATGACAATGACATCGTATTCCTGTCTCACGGTGTCTCCATAGTTGAAAATTGCGCTACCGGAGGAAGGATCTCGGCCACTTCAGCCAAAGCCACACCTCCGGAATTCCAAATCGTGTTCTGGCGCCCGTACAAAACCCTCGCGCCATTAATTTCAAGAGCGTCGGACAGCATAGTATCAGGCGTTACCTGAAAAAAGGCGACGGGGCGGCTGTAGTGCCTGATCTCCAGCTTCTGCAGGATTGCTCCAAACGGCAGCCGCCGCTCCAGAACGAACTGCTTTGCCTCACCCGGC
>JADGHK010000497.1 GCA_019686145.1 Bryobacteraceae bacterium
TCTTGTACAGGCGCTCATCGTCAGAGAGGGAATGGGAGTATGGGCGGATGACGTGTGCATGGACCAGCGCAGGTCCCGCGCCGGAGCGGCAATACTCGACGGCGCGTTGGAATGACGCGTAGGATTCGAGAAAATTTGTGCCGTCGCACTCGATGCGAAAGAGGCCGGGGAAACCGGAGACCAGGGCTGAGACGCTGCCGCCTGCTGTCTGCCGTTCGATTGGCACGGATATCGCGTATCCGTTGTCCTCAACCAGATAGAGAAGCGGGAGGCGGTCCAGGCAGGCAATGTTCAACGACTCCCAGAACTCTCCCTCGCTGGTCGCTCCGTCGCCGGTGCACACCAGAGTTACCTCGTCCTTTCCGGCGAGCTTGCTCGCGTGGGCGCAGCCTGCTGCCTGGAGGAATTGAGTACCCGTGGGTGACGAAGAGCTGACAATGTTGTAGCGGGCGTGCCCCCAGTGCGAAGGCATTTGTCTGCCGCCGGAGGCGGGGTCATCCGCAGCCCCCACCGCCTGCTTCAGCATCTCTGCTGGAGTCACGCCGAGCGTCAGGCAGAGAGCGCGATCGCGATAGTAGGGGTAGAACCAGTCGTAGCCGGGGCGCATCAGCATTCCCGCTGCGACCTGGATTGCTTCGTGTCCCGCTCCGGAAATCTGGAAGTAGATGCGATTCTGGCGCTTCAGCATCACTTCCCGATCATCCAGCCTGCGGGACAGGTACATGATGCGGAAGGCGTTGATCAGCTTGTCGGCATCGAGGTCGTGATATCGCAGTCCGTTCTGGATCGTTTCCTCCGACGCCGAGCGCTTAACCATGTCAGTGGCTCTACCACCAGTTTATCCCTCCCGTTGCTCGGGGGTAATGGAGGTCTTTGTATCGATCTGAAAGAATTGGGCTGTATGGATCGACGCACTTTTCTGGCTGGTTCCGCGGCCTCAATCGGTATGGTACATCCGTCTGCGGGTATGGCCGCGCAAGGCAGCCAAACGACAGCGCGGTCACAACGACCTAACGTCATCTGGTTGTTTTCGGATCAGCACCGCGCGCAGGCAATGAGCTGCAACGGCGACCCGAATGTCAGGACCCCGAATGCGGATATCCTGGCGCAGCAGGGCGTGCACTTTACGAACGCCCTCTCGGGCTTCCCGCTGTGCTGCCCGTTCCGGGGATCGCTTCTTACCGGACGCTATCCGCACCACTGCGTCCCCGGGCACGAGTATCCCCTTCCTGAGGGACAGCCGACGATCGCGAAGCCATTTAAGGACGCCGGCTATCAGACGGCCTACTTCGGGAAGTGGCATCTCGACGGGTTTCACGAGCGCAACGGCCGCGCAGCGATGCATATCACAAAGCCCGAGCGGCGAGGCGGGTTTGATACCTGGGTCGGTTACGAGAACAACAACAGTCAGTGGGACAGCTGGGTGCACGGAGGAGCGGGAAAGGACGCATTCCACTACCGGCTGCCCGGCTACGAGACGGACGAGCTTTCAAAGCTGTTCATCAAGCATCTCCGTGATCGCGCGGAGGAGGCGAAGTCGGGGAATGCAAAGCCCTTCTTTGCAGTTCTCTCTGTGCAGCCCCCTCATGACCCGTATGTTGCTCCGGAAGAATACATGCGCAGGTTCAATCCTGCAAAGCTGGAGATGCGGCGCAACGTGCCGCCGGTGAAGGCGATTGAGGAGCAGGCGCGCCGGGACCTGGCGGGTTACTACGCCATGATCGAAAACTGGGACGACAATGTCGGAAGGATTCGGCAGGTGCTGCAAGAGACCGGCCTGGCCTGGAACACCCATATTGTCTACTTCAGTGATCACGGCGACATGCACGGATCACAAGGCCAGTATCGGAAGACGGCTCCCTGGGAGGAATCGATTCGGATTCCCTTTATCATCAGCGGAGGGCAACCGCGGTATGAGCGATGGCGGAACGGGCGCGTTTCCGTCCTTCTGAACCACGTCGACATCGCGCCAACCACTCTTGGGCTCTGCGGCATCCCGAAGCCTTCCTGGATGGAGGGGACAGATTACTCCCACCTGCGGATTCAAAAGGAGAATGCGCCGTCCGAACCGGACTCCGCGTACTTACAGAACGTGATTCCTACGGGGCATCCAAATAGCGTTGCCCGTCCCTACCGTGGCCTCGTCACGAAGGACGGCTGGAAGCTCGTCTGCTTCGAGAACACACCGTGGCTGATGTTCAATCTCGCGGAGGATCCGTTTGAGCTGGCAAATCTGGCGCACAACAACCGGTATCGGGCGGAGAGGAGAAAGCTGCTATCCCGGCTGCGCCAGTGGGTGGCCGACACAGGCGACACGTTTCCCGTGCCCGAGGACTAGCCGTTAGAGGCACGCACCCGGCTCGACAGGCAGAAGCTCCGATTTTCAGGAGCTGCCTCGTCCGGGTGCGGGTTTGGTTAGTTAGACTTGCGGATGACCCAGAGATAAATCTTTCGCCCGTCTACCTCGACCGTCTTATCCGGTTTCCAGTCACCCATATCAAAGCTATGGGAAACGACCCGGGCGCCCGGCTTCAGATCGGACTGAAGCTTCGGCCGTAGCTTCAGGTTCACGCTGGGCAGCAAATACAGGGTGACGACGTCGGCATCGCGAAGGTCGGTTTGGAAGAGGTCCTGCTCGATGAAGCGAACCTGGTCCGTTACCCCGGCCTTCCGCGCATTCTCCTGAGCTTCACGGATGCGCTCGGGATTGATGTCGATCCCTGTTCCCTTGGCCCCGTACTTTTTTGCGGCTGTAACAACGATACGGCCGTCACCGGAGCCGAGGTCGTAAAGCACCTCGCCCTTCTTGACCTGGGCCAGTTTCAGCATCTCGTCAACCACTGCCTGAGGAGTGGGGACGTAGGGGACGTCGGGAGTGCGGCTTTCCTGCGCCGCTGGCGCCGCCGAAGCCGTCGGTACACACGCCACAGTCAAAACTGCGCAGCAGGCGATTCCAAGCAATTTGCGAAAGGTCATACGATTTGTTTCCCTTCGAGCCAATGGAACTTCAGAGGATAGATTATCCCTCATCAAGACAGGATTCGGGCACTGCCATAATGTTAAGGATGCGCACTCTATCTTGACGCTTCCGGAGCAGTATCATTACGCACTTCTTTTTTGATTCGTAAAAT
>JADGHK010000498.1 GCA_019686145.1 Bryobacteraceae bacterium
ATCGACACACTGCCTAGCGTCGGCCGCGGCCGCTGGGTCTAAGCGACCGCCCCACCCCCACACAAAAGGGGGAAACATCCGTTTGACAAACCACCTTGTGATATTCTCCTCGTCGACATCCCTCGTACACACAGAGGCCAAGATGAAGACACGCCGAGAATTCCTCGCCTCACTCGCAAGCGCGCCCGCCGCGAGGCTTGGAGCGCAAGCCGCAAGCCCGGCCAGCCGCCCAAACATTCTGTTCCTGCTTACGGATGATCATCGATGGGATGCGCTCGGCTGCATGGGCAACCGGGTGATTCGAACGCCGCACCTCGACCGCCTCGCTGCCGACGGCACCCTCTTCCTGAACAACTTCTGCTCGACAGCCATTTGCATGGCGAGCCGGGCCAGCATCCTTACCGGTCTTCACGAGCGGAGCCACGGCATCAGCCGCTTCGATCTGCCGTTGACGCCGGACGCTTTCGCCCGCAGCTACCCGGCGCTTCTGCGAAAGGCGGGCTATCGGACCGGGTTCATCGGAAAGTACGGGGTAGGGAACACGATGCCGGCAGCGGAGTTCGACTACTGGAAGGGCTTCCCCGGCCAGGGCCGCTATTTCGTTGAGCACAACGGAAGGACGGTCCATCTGACAAACCTGATGGGCGACCAGGCGATGGAATTCCTGGAAAGCGGCGACCCGAAGCAGCCATTCTGCCTCTCAGTGAGCTTCAAGGCTCCCCATGCCCAGGATGAAGATCCGAGGCAGTATCTCTACGACCCTGCGCTCGAGGATCTCTATCAGAACGTCACCGTCCCGGTTCCCAAGACGGCTGCCCGGCGCTACTACGAGGAGCTGCCGCCGTTCCTTCAGAACTCGGAAGGTCATATCCGCTGGAAGAAGCGGTTCGCGACACCGGAGGAATATCAGAAGTCCGTCAAAGCCTACTACCGGTTGATTACGGGCGTCGACAACGTCGTCGGCAGGATTCGCAAGAAGCTCGAGGACACCGGCCAGGCGGCGAATACGGTCATTATTTTCACGTCGGACAACGGCTATTACCTCGGCGAGCGGTGGCTGGCCGACAAGTGGTACCTGCACGAAGAATCGGTCTGCACCCCGCTGATCATCTTCGACCCCCGGCTTCCTCGAAGCAGGCGCAGCAGGCGACGCCGGGAGATGACGCTGAACCTGGATCTGGCGCCGACGATGCTGGACGTAGCAGGCCTGAAGCCTCCGGCCTCCATGCAGGGACGCAGCCTGCTACCGCTCGTCCGCGGCGAACGGATCTCCTGGCGGACCGAATTCTTCTACTCCCACCTGTTTCAACACCCGGGGATCCCCAAAAGCGAAGGCATCCGGAATGAACGGTGGATGTATGCCAGATACATCGAAACAGACCCGCTTTATGAGGAGCTGTATGACCTCCGAAGGGATCCGTTTGAGGAGCACAACCTTGCGCACGACAGCTCGGCCTCAGAGCAGCTACAGGCGATGCGCAAGCGGTGGCAGGCGTGGCGGGACGCCCTTGCCCGATGGAGCCCGGATGTTTCCTGGCAGGATCCGCCTCTTTCCTGATACCGGCCCGGATTGGGATCGGATATGCTGTCTGCTGAGCTTGACTTCCTGGAACAGGGGGAGACGGAAAATGGGAAGCCTGTTGACACGAGTCCTTCGAAGCGCTGTTCTGACGGCCTGCCTGGCCGCGTGCGCCTCAGCCCGCGTGCAATTGCCGGCGCTGCTCTCCGACCATATGCTGCTTCAGCGGGACACTCCAATCAGAATCTGGGGGAAAGCAGATCCCGGAGAGCAGGTCGCCGTGGAGTTCCGCGGCGAGACTGCGCGCACCACGGCTGACGATATCGGCCGCTGGAGTGTCTTCCTCTCCCCCGCCCCCGCCGGTGGCCCCTACGAGATGACCGTCCGCGGGTCCAACGCGATCACGTTGCGAAACATTCTCGTGGGAGAGGTCTGGGTGGCGTCGGGCCAGTCCAACATGGCCTGGACAGTAAAGGCGTCCGACAATGCCAGCGAAGAAATCCGGGCAGCAAATTACCCGAAGATCCGCCTTTTCCGTGTGGCGTTGAAGTCATCAGACGTCCCGCTCGATGACGTGACCGGCACGTGGAAGGAGTGCAGTCCGGACACAGTCGGGGATTTTTCCGCTGTCGGGTACTACTTCGCGCGCCACTTGCACCAAAAGCTGAACGTTCCAGTCGGGGTGATTCAATCGGCCTGGGGCGGAACGCCCGCGGACGCGTGGACGAGCCTCGGAGCACTCGCTTCCGATCCTGCCCTGACGCCCGCATTTTCCGATTGGGCCCGCATGCTGGCTTCCTATCCGCAGGCGACAGCCCGTCACGCCATTGCTATGAAGAGGTGGGAGGAGGCAGCGGCGAAGGCAAAGGCAGAGGGGAGACAGGCGCCGCCGCGGCCCAATCCGCCGGTTGGCCCGGGAAGCCATTGGATGCCCGGAGGGCTTTACAACGCGATGATCGCTCCCCTGACGCCCTACGCGATCCGGGGAGCGATCTGGTATCAGGGGGAATCGAATACGGGCCCGACCCGAGCGCCCATTTATGCACGTCTCTTCCAGACGATGATTCGGGACTGGCGCAGAGCCTGGGGGCAGGGCGACTTCCCGTTTCTTTTCGTGCAGCTTGCAAACTTCGGCAAAACAGCCTCGGGGAGTCAGTGGCCCGAGGTACGCGAAGCCCAGCTGGACACGCTCTCGCTTGCAAAGACCGGGATGGCCGTGACCATTGACATCGGAAACCCCAACGACATTCACCCCACCAACAAGCAGGACGTCGGACTGCGGCTTGGCTTGGCTGCCCGCGCCATCGCTTACGGAGAAAACATCGTTTACAGCGGTCCGATCTTCCGTTCTGCCGCACCGATGGAAGGCGCCCTCCGCCTTCACTTCGATTTTGCGGGTAGCGGCTTGCAGGCCAAAGGAGGAGCCCTCAAGGGATTCGAGGTAGCGGGAGCGGATGGCAAGTTCGTGAGCGCGGACGCCAGAATCGACGGCTCCACCGTCATTGTCAGCAGCAGCGCCGTACCGAAGCCCGTTGCAGCGCGCTACGGGTGGTCGGATGCTCCCGAGTGCAACCTCTATAACGCCGAGGGGCTTCCTGCCTC
>JADGHK010000499.1 GCA_019686145.1 Bryobacteraceae bacterium
CTTCCCGAAATGGTTCAATCCGCAGTTTCCGGAGTTCCGTTCGGATCTGTTCGGGATGCCGTGGCACTCCTTGAGCGGGAATGGAGATCTGGGCATTGTGGCCACTCCGGGGCACACCAAGGGGCATCAATCGGTTGTGCTCTCTTCAGGCGGGCTCCACTACTTCTTTGCTGGGGACCTCTCGTTCGATTCACTTCAGATGCAAAAGCAGAAGGTATCGGCCTCAAGTGAAGAACCGCAGCTCGCACGGGAGACGCTAGGTAAGGTTCTCGAGTTCTGCCGCTCGACTCCGACCGTGTTCCTGCCCTCGCACGATCCTAATTCGACACGCCGCCTCGCAAATATTGCTCTAACGCGCTAGTGTTGCGGCAAATGACCCGGTCGCGGCAGGCTAGCTCAGGCGGAACTCCTGCCCGATCTTTTCAAGAGCGATTCGCTCGGTACGTGCGCCCGCCGCGCGGCGCAGCCGCTCAATTGGCTCCAGGTAAGGCTCGCGGCTCAAAACGAAAGTCTGGTGGTGGATGGGAAGGATAAATTCCGCCTGCGCTTCCTGGGCCATACGCCAGGCCTGCTCGGGCGTGCAGTGCCGCCGCACCCAAGGATCATAGGCGCCGATGGGCATGATCGCAAGGTCCACGCTCTTGCTGCCGGCCACCTTACGGAAGCGATCCGTGTCCGCCGTGTCGCCTGCAAAGAGAACCCGGCGGCGTCCTATCTCGATGAGGTAGCCGTTGTATCCGCGCCAGGTGTCGGTGCGCAGCCGTGCTCCCCAGTGATTGACCTCCAGCCCGCGGATCACCGCCGGACCCACTGCGACCCTTTCACCCCAACCGATTTCATGGATTGCTGCATACTTTCGTCTGCGGAGCAGATCGCTTGTGTGCTTCGCAGTGACAACGGTTGTCTTCGCGTGCTGCAATGCACGCAGCGACTTCAGATCGAAGTGGTCCATATGAGCGTGGGAGAGAAGGATGAGGTCGACCGGCGGGAGTGTATGCACCGAAAGGGCAGGGGCGACCAGACGCTTCAAACCCAGAGTTACGGGACCAAGGTGAATGCCTGCCCGCGTGCTGAAAACGGGGTCTGTCAGAATCGTGAAGCCGTCAATCTTGAGGAAAACAGTGCTGTGACCGAGCCACGCTGCATACAGTCCGGAATCCGACCACTTCGTCGGATCGGGAGAATAGGCCGGAGGCAGAATCGGCCGTCTTACTTCGCGTTTGTAGTGTTGCCAGAGAGCCGGAGCGGCGGTAGATACAAGACTTGAAATGGCACTGACGCCCGGCCCGCGTGCTCGCACCCGGGCGGCGAAATGCTTGCGTCCGGAATCCATTTTTTCTCAGGGTACCACGTATAACGTTAGAGCTTTTAAGCCGAAGCCGCCCGATCTAGTCCGTTGGGCTGAGGACCTCCACCCGGAGCCGGGCCTGCCCCAGGTGAATTTCATCCCCGGAACGGATCTGAATCCCCCTGCTGGAGGCGCGTGGAGCGACGACGACGCGTCCCTGCCGTATGAGCCGCGTACCCCGGTCGCCGCTCAAATCGTCGCACAAGCGGTAGCAGCCGGTGCGCGCGTCGAAGCGGATGTAGGCATGCTGCCTGGCGACAGTCGATTCGCACTCGTCAAACGCGACGTCGTTCTGGCGAAGGAGTCCGCCCGACTCGCTGACGACTTCCTGCAGCCGGCCAAGGTTGATGCGCTCGTGGTCCGCGGAGAAGAGATAGCGAGGTTGACCGGCGCGCCCCGCGACAACAACCAGCTCCAGACACGGCCTGAGCACAGGCGCCCTGGGACGGCGATGACGCTGCAGGCGCACCGTGAAGGGCGCCTCCGTTGGAAGGCTGCTGACAAGACTCACGTCCACGGTAAGGCCTTTCGGCAGGCATTCCGAATCCGCGAGCATCTCGGGAATCTCACGTTCCAGGGATGCCTCTTCGATGAAAGCCGCCTCGTACAATTCAAAGCGCTCTGGATCGCCGGCTGCGATGCGAACTTCAATGTGGTTGTAGGGCAGAACAAAACGCCCCTCGCCCCTTGCCTGAATCCGCGACTTCACCTCGCGAAGGATGCCGCGGCGGATCTCCAGGAGCGCCGGCGGGTTCGCTCGCCCCGCAACCGGAGCTGCCAGCGTTTTAAACCAGGCTGCGATCCATTGCTCCATCCGGTCTAGTGTCTTCATGAGTTATTTCCCCAGCAGCCCCGTTTCGCGGGCCGCGCGCACAAGGTCGGAAGCGATGGGTGCGGCGGATGCTCCGCCGTAGCGCCCGTTTTCGACAATGATGGCGAAGGCGATTTTGCGTCCTGGCTGGTTGTAAGGGGCGAAGCCGATAAACCAGGCGTGCGACGCCTGATTCGCCAGTTCCGCTGTACCGGTCTTTCCCGCAATCGGCACCGAATCGAGCGCAGCACGCCTTCCGGTGCCCGTTGTCACGACCGACCGCATCGCAGATGCCAAAAGGCGCGCTGCTTCCTTTGAAAGGATCCGCTCCGGTTCGCGCGCCCGCCGGTTCGTCTCATCCACGATCCACCGGCCGTGGGGCATCAGGCCTCCGCTGGCAATGGCCGCCGCCACCTTCGCCATCTGAAACGGCGATGCCACTACCTGGCCCTGTCCGTAGGCCGCTTGCGGGAGCGAGCGGGCAAGCTGAGAGGCGGTGTCCGGTTCGGCGGTTCTGATGCAGAACCTGTCTGCTGCTGCCTTGAGCGGGACCGCCTTCAGCCGCAGGGTGGCAAGCTGGGCGAAGTACGCATTGCAGGAGACTGTGAGGGCGTGAGCAAGGTCGACCCTGCCATGAGGGCGGCGATCCTGCGCGTCATCACGAACCGGCCGGCCGAATCCTTTGATGTAATTGCCCACGCGGCCGTCCGGCAGGCGGCGGCATTCGAAGCGCTCCTCCGCCAGGGAAGGATCCCGGTTCAACGCCGCAATGGCGGTCACAACCTTGAAGGCGGACCCGGGCGGATACAGGCCGTAGCGTGCGCGATCGACAAGATCCTGATCCGGCACCGGAGGCTCTCCGGTGAGGCGCAGCGTCGATAATTGAGACAGTGCCGGCCAGGGATGGCTGACAGCGGCCAGAAGATCGCCCGTGGCGGCATCGAGAACAACAACGGCTCC
>JADGHK010000500.1 GCA_019686145.1 Bryobacteraceae bacterium
GTATACTGATGGCTGTATCATTCGGGCGCGTAGCTCAACTGGCAGAGCAACTGACTCTTAATCAGTAGGTTGAAGGTTCGATTCCTTCCGCGCTCACCATAAAAATCAGATCCTTACAAGCTACTGAATGGCGCGAGGTTGATTCACTTTAGCGGATTCTTTAGCGAGTGGGTTTGAAACCGGCTCCACCTTCGGCAGCATCAGCGCCTTGACTGCTTCCCGCTTCGCCGCCATCCGAATGTGCGAGTACCGCTCCAGCATCGCGCGGCTCATGTGGCCCATGATTGCGAGCATCGTGGATTCCGGAACGCCCGCTTCGGCCATCTTGGTAGCGGCCGTGTGGCGCAAGTCGTGAAGCCGGCATTGCACTCCGGCATTGTCACGAAGCGATGTCCACGCGGTCTTGATCGTGGTCGTCGGCCGCTTCGGGTCCAACGGTCGCGATTCGCCCGCTTTCGGCTTGCCGGCGCGCCCCGGAAACACGTACCAGTCCGGCTGAATCGGCCCGAATTGCTTCGCGTACCATGCCGCGTGCATGTCGAGCACGGCTTTCGGGTCGTCGTTCAGCGGAATCTGCCGCCCGGTCCCTTTCGCGGTCTTTGCCTTCCCAACGGTCAGAACTCCGTCCGCCATATCCACCTGCGACCACCGCAGGGTGATGATTTCGCCGCTCCGCATTCCCGTGGACAGCGCGATACGCAGGAATGTGTACAGCATCCGGTTGCGATTCGGTGATTGATCGTTCGCCGCCGTCTGCAAGAGCGCCTGTTCTTCGGCAGGGGAGAGCGCCCGGCCTACTTCCTGGTTCTCCTCCAGTTTGCGAATCTTCGGCCACATGACGGACCACTTCTGCCCCACGGCCCGGCTCAGTTCTCCGAACTCCATGTTGATCGTGCGACCGCCCGCGCCTTCGGCCAGCCGCGTAGTGATGTACTCGCGGACGCGGTTTTCCGTCAGGTCCGGTATGAGGCACTTCCCCAACAGCCGAGTGACGTGCGCAAGTCGTTGCTTGCTGAACGTGACGGACTTCTCCCGATGGTTGATCGGGTAGTGCTCCAGGTACTTCGTCACCAACTCGCTCACGCTGTTGATGCGGCTCTCGGGTTTCTCCGTCGGCAATCCAGCAAGCGCGCGCTCCAGCGCCTTACGTTTCTGCTTCTCACATTCTTGGGCAAGAGTCTTCTTGGTCTGCTTCGTTGATTCCTGATACCGCTTGCCGGCGAACGTGAAATTGAACCACCACACGGCGGATTGCACGCGCTTACCGGTCTTCGGGTCGGTGTACGTCGGTCGGTAGACTGCCATGTTCTCAGCCCTCGTGATCCTTCTCGTTCAGCAGCGTTTCCGCCCGGCTTGCCATGTTCGAACACGTCGAACGGACATAACTCATCACGCGGTCCGTGCCACCGTATTTCTGCCACTTTCGAGCGCTGAATAGAATGTCGATCCATCCCTCAAGACTGGCGGCCTTCTCGCGGATGTATGGATCTCTTGCATTGCATTGAATCGAGAAGATAAGCGCCTTGACCTGCCGCTTGGCTGATTCATTCGCCCATCCGACGGTTGCGTTCGAAACGATATCCTCGATCTGACGCGCCGCATTGATCGTTGCCTCGTGATCCTCGCAAAACAGGCCCATTCGGCTTACTCCTTGCCTTTCTCCTTGGCCCAGCGCGCCTGAACCGCCCGGCGTGCGACTTCGGAACGCTGTTCCGGCGTTAGTTTCTTCATCCGTGCTTTTGCCCCACGACGGCCAAGCGCCACAGCCGCGGGGTTCTTCTTTTGGGATGCCATGCTCTGATTATACTGAGCGCTCAGAATAAGTCAAGCCTTCACCGCGCCCCCAGGAACCGCGAGCGGTAGACCTGGTACGCGGACGGCGTCTGCGGTCTGCCGGCGACCATCGCCTTCATCCTCGCCGCATAGTCAGCCAGCTTGAAGCCGGACATGTACAAGGCGTGCAGCGCCGTTGTAGCGTAGGCGCGGCAGTCCAGCGCCTCGTTGCGCACACCGTCGGGCTTCCGGAAGTAGCGCTCTGCGCGGCCCTGCACGGTCCGCGTCTGAATGCGCTCGGCCGTGAGCATGTCGAACCAGTCACGCTCGCGGTGGAGCGGGAAGTGACAATACCCCGGCCCGGGCAGGTTCACCCGCAGCCTGGAGTACACCTTCTCCTTGGCCGTGTCCACGCCGATCACGAAGAACTCGCCACGATGGACGCCCTTCGACGCTCGGCGCGGCCAGATCGGCTTCCCAAAGCCAGAGACGCCTTTCACCGCGTACACCTTGCGGCTCAACCGCGGCCGGCAGAACTCCAGTACCTGCGCCATCTCATAGCCCGCATCGATGCACGCCGCCGTGATGGGCAGCTCAAGCCCGCTTTCGTGCTTCCACTGGCGTCCCAACAATCGGTCCAGGTCGGACCACACTTCCGGCTGCCCTGTGTCTCCGTACAGAACGTGATACCCAACGGACCACGATTCCTCGCCATCGCCCCAGCCGACAATCTCGACTTCGATCCGGTCCGCTTGCACGTCCGCGCCGACAGTCAGCAGGCACGCGCCCATCGGCACTTCGGCGCCCCCTGTTGCGAGGGTCAGCCCGATGTGGGACATCAGTTATCTCGTGGGAATGAACTCTACTTGGTGCGGACCACCAAACGCCTGCCCGTGCTTGTAGACACGGCAAGTCTGGTCAGCGCGGTCGCGTTTGGTGCCTGCTCGAGAGCCAGGCGGCAAACGGCGCAACGGCGCATCGTCAGTGAGCGTGAGATGCCGGCGCGCACCTTTGCCACTCCAACGTGCCCATCCGCGGGCGTACAACACCTCGGCTTGTTCCGCGCTGATGCGCGGCAATAACGCGCCGTCGCAGTCGCGCACCTCAACCGTAGGTCGCGCGGCTTCGGCCGCGTTCGCCCGAATCGTCGCACTCAAGACTGATCCTCCGCCGTCACCTCGGCAAGCCGCTCCAGCGTTGACAGGACAATGGAACGCCAGTCGAGAATGATTCCGGCCGGCACACCATCAAGCAGCGGGCGTTCAGTCTCGGCTTGCGCGCAAATGCCCGTCAGACCCGACCACGGTCGCCAGTAGTGGATTTGAAGCACTC
>JADGHK010000501.1 GCA_019686145.1 Bryobacteraceae bacterium
GAGCCAGTCGTTCAGGCTCAAACCGACCGTCGAGAACGCAGGCTGCAGCACCGGAACATACACAACGGCGGCTTGAAGCAGCAGAGCCAGGGCGATCGAGGCCCAGAGCCACAGGTTGCTGAAGAGTCCCTGAAAGGCGCTCTGGACGTCCGACCTCGCATTGAACACATTGAATAACTGAAACATCATCAGAGTTGTAAACCCCATTGTCTGGGCGTATCTCATGGTGCCGGATCCCTCGATGAGCCCTCCAGGTAAGCTGGCGTCCAGAACCGCCAGCGTCCCGACCGCCATGATGACGGAGACGAAGACAATGCCTGCCCACATGCGCCGTGTGATGACGGGTTCGCCAAACGGCCGTGGTGGCCTGGTCATGATTGCCTCGTTAGGGGGATCGACACCGAGGGCGAGAGCGGGCGCTCCGTCCGTCGCTAAATTGATCCAAAGAAGCTGCGTTGCAAGGAGTGGCAGTACGATCCCGCTCTCTTCCGCCTGCAAGCCGGTTACTCTCGCCAGTAACACACCGAGGAACATCGTGAGTACTTCGCCTGTGTTCGATGAAAGCAGGAAGCGCAGAAACTTCCGAATATTCGAGAAGATGGCGCGGCCTTCCTCCACGGCGGCGACGATGGTTGCGAAATTGTCGTCCGCCAGCACCATGGCCGCGGCTTCCCGGGAAACATCCGTGCCTGTGAGCCCCATCGCAACGCCGATGTCGGCGGTCTTCAGCGCGGGCGCGTCGTTGACTCCGTCCCCCGTCATTGCGACGATCGCACCTTCCTTCTGCAGCGCCTTAACGATTCGCAGCTTGTGTTCGGGAGTCACGCGGGCGTAGACGGACGCTTCTTTCGCGGCCTGAACAAGCATGTCCTCGGACATCTTGTCGAGTTCGGCGCCTGTAAGGACTTTTCCATCCTCGGCAATGCCAAGTTCATTCGCTATGACTCGCGCCGTTGCCGGATGATCGCCGGTAATCATGATCGGCCGTATGCCTGCGCGCCGGGCTTTCTCGACCGAGGCCTTCGCTTCCTCGCGGGGCGGATCGATCATGCCAGCCAAGCCGGCGAACACAAGGTCTCTTTCCACACGGTCGTCGACGTCTTCGATGTCCAGCTCGCCGGGGCTGATCAAACGATAGGCGACGCCGATGGTGCGAAGCGCGCGGCCTGCAAGCTCTTCGTTGATGGCCGCAATCTGCTTTCGCCGTTTCTCGGTCAATGGCCGTGCTTCTTCTCCGACCAGTTCCTTCGAGCACCGGGAGAGCAGCACGTCGGGTGCGCCCTTGGCAAACACGAGCAGGTTGCCTTCCCGTTCCGCGTCGATATGGACCGTGCTCATCAGTCTTCTCTCTGAGGAAAAGGGCACCTCTCCGACGCGCCTGAAACGCTCCTTCAGTTTTTCGGCTTCCAGTCCTGCTTTGCGAGCGGCGACGATCAGGGCGCCTTCCGTTGGGTCGCCCAGCACGGTCCAGCGGCCGTCCTGTTCCTGCAACACCGCGTTGTTAGCACGGTCCGCAACAGCGAGCGCGCGCTCCAGCTCAATCCGCAACGGGCCCTCGAGCGGTCCTCCTTCTTCCCTCTCGACGTCGCCAACCGGGGCGTACCCCGTGCCTCCGAGCCTCACGCGTCCGCTTGCTGTCACGACAACGCGCACCGTCATCTCATTCTTCGTGAGCGTGCCCGTCTTGTCTGAAGCAATGACGTTGGCTGAGCCAAGGGTCTCAACCGCGGCGAGGCGGCGAATAATCGCCTTCCGCGCCGCCATGCGCTGCACGCCAAGCGAGAGCACGACGGTGACAACCGTGGGCAAACCCTCCGGAACTGCCGCAACGGCGAGGGCGATGCCCAGAATGAACACGTCGAACATCGCAGATAAGCTGCGCACTTGCCCGACCAGCAGGATCGCTGCGATCATCACGGCTGCGATGCCTACGACAATCAAACCCAGCATTTTGCCGATGCGGTGCAGTTCCTTTTGCAGCGGGGTGGCCTGCTCGGGGGCCTCTCGCAGCATCCCTGCGATGCGCCCCATTTCGGTATTCATGCCCGTCGCAACGACGACGGCCCGCCCTCGCCCGTAGGTCACCGACGTGCCGCTGAAGATCATGTTGTCCCGGTCCCCGAGCGGGACCTCGCCGGAGATGGGAGCGGAATCCTTGGCGACTGGCAAGCTCTCGCCAGTGAGAGCGGCCTCCGAAGTCTCCAGAGATGCCGAATGGATGACACGCGCGTCAGCCGGAACTCTGTCCCCTTCCTCGACAACGATGATGTCGCCCGGAACGATTTCCGCGGCTGAAACAGCCCGGCGCTCGCCCTGCCGTATGACGGTTGCGCGTCCGGCAGTCATTTGCGCCAATGCGGCCACGGCCGATTCTGCCCGGGACTCCTGGATATAGCCCATCGCCGCGTTCAGAATGACGACTGCGAAGATGGCAATGGCTTCGTAGGGCGCCGCTGTTCCGCGCTCGTAAATCCACATTGCCGTCGAGATTCCGGTTGCAACCAGCAGGAGGATCACGAGCGGTTCTTCGAATTGAGCGAGGAATCTTCTCCAACCCGGCACGCGCCTCGCCTGGGCAAGTTCATTCCTGCCGTAGCGTTGAAGACGGCTTCGCGCCTCTTCCTCGGTCAATCCGTAATGGCCGTCGGTGCCCAATACGGCGAGCACTTCTCTGGCCTCTAGCTGATAAGGCTCTGGTTGCCCGTCTCGGTTTGCCATAGCGCCAGCACTTCGGTTCGCGTCGATTTCGAAAACCCCTAGCGCAATAATAGACTCAATCACGCTCCCTTGTCAGACAAGGACAGCAAGAGTTTCATGTCACGCCAGCCGCTCGCGGGAAGTCTATTTGAGCATTAGAGCGCCGGCTGAGAAGCAAGACAGGGGCTTTGGCGAAAGGAGAACCATGGAGAAAAGCATCCTTGGAATCCATCACGTAACCGCGATCGCTGGCGAACCTCAAAGAAACATCGATTTCTATGCGGGGGTTCTTGGACTTCGGCTGGTGAAATTAACCGTGAATTTTGATGATCCCGCCTCGTATCACCTGTACTATGGCGACGGGCAGGGACATCCTGGAACAATCATGACGTTCTTTCCGTGG
>JADGHK010000502.1 GCA_019686145.1 Bryobacteraceae bacterium
TTCGTGATGAGATAGAAGGTCGTCTTATCTGGCGTAAGCCGTGCGTACGACACCTCCCACTTGCCGGAAGTGATCTGACGGGCTTCGCCGCCCTCGAACGGAACCGAGTAGATGTGGGAATAGCCGCTTTTCTCGGACTGAAACCATACGGTGCGATCGTCCTTCAGCCAACCGAGATTGGAGAGGCCGGGAGCCTGAATCCAGGCCTCGTCGTGCTCGTGAAACAGGACCCGAAGCTTCGCTCCCTCGATGTCGAGAGCGTAAATCCAACGGTCTTTGTTATCGACGGCTCGCCCCGAAAGCACGGCTCGCGTCCCATCGTCGGACCAGACGGGCATGGCAAGCGAAATCGACCGGTCCTTCGGTTCGGTTTCGACCCACTTCCATTCTCCTGTCTGCACTGAAACGATCGCCATGCGCGTTTTGGCCAGTTCATCACCGACCTTCGTGCGTGTCTCGACTGGCTCAGTGTACGCAGACTCCGTGACGAACCTGGGCACCATGGCCCGCTTCGCCTTGTGCGCGCTTTCCTGGATGCTCGCTATTACGTACTTGCCGTCGGGCGAAAGCTGCAGCTCGCGGACCGAGCTATTGGCCGGCAGGACGAAAGGCTTCCGCGGATTGTCACGGCGGCGGCGAGCCTTCTCCTCCTCCCGCCTCTTTGCGTGCTCGCGCACCGTTTCGAATAAGCTCAGCTCTTCTTTCTTCAGAAGCTCCTGGCTCTCGGTTCCCTTCTCCTCCTCCCCTTCAATCTTAGAACCGGGGGGACGGATGTCCGTGAGCTGCTCGATCACGCCATCGTGGATCGAGAGCGAGTAGAGGTTGCCGGACCGAGTGAAGACGATCTTGCGCCCGTCGGCGGTAAAGTCCGGATTGCTTTCTGTCTCGAGGGTGCGAGTGAGGCGGCGCGCGGTGTCCGTGGCGCGCTCATAGAGATACAAATCTCCGTCCCGGGTGTACACGGACCACTTTCTGCCCTTCGAAGTGGCGGCGCTCCCCGGCGGAACCAGTTTTGCCTCCTCCTCGGTCAACTTCCGCAGGCCGCTGCCGTCGCGGTTCACGGCGTACGTGTCGAAGTCCTTCAGGAGCGGATCGGAGTACTGCTTCCACTCAAAGTAAACGCGGGCTCCATTGCCGGACCACCGCACATCTCTCGGAGGGTAGCCGTAGAGCGCCGGCCCCCGCATGATGTTGTCGACGGTGAGTTCGAAACGGGTCTGCGCGCTGAGCGTGAGAACAAGCAGCAGACCTACAGGACGGGACAGGTGGCGAATCATTCCTGAGGCTTAACCTTAAGAAGTCTTTCCTTAAGTGTAGAAGAACTCAGCCGATGCCGTGCAGGTGGTTTTGGGAACGATCCGAACCCAATGCGCGGAGAATCCATCCGGGAAAATACGCCGGGCATATCGTCTCGCGCCCAGGTTAACGGTTTCGTATTTCTCCCATTCGCCATTGCCTAAGAAGTCAATTTCAATGTCAAAAATTGCTCCGGCGCGATCCGCCTTCAGGTGTACCATCTTCTTGTCAAAACCGGTCATCAGGAAGGGTTCGGACGCGACTCCGGCTTTCACTGGCGTGCGGCGCCACGGTCCGCCCCAGCCAGCCGGTTTGCCCCAGGACCACAGGTCGTCGGTCTTGCCGAACCACAGGCCCGCCTGAGGTTGCCCGCCGACGGGATTGTTGTCGGCATTGGGAGATGTCTGATTCCCAGCTAATGCCAGGAGGCCCCGAAACGCGCAGTAGTCAGGAATGATGCGCAAATGCTGACAAATCGGTTTGACGCCCCAGATCGCATTCTCAAAGGCGATAGGCTGCAGCTCGAAAAATAGCCCATGCATGTCCATCAGGAAGTGTTCGGTCTCTACTTCTCGAATGCGCATCCACTCGGTTTGCCAGGCATGCATGAACGCGTGACTTGCGCGAGGCAGCCGGTACTTCTGCCACCGGCCGTTGACAAGAGCCCAAAATAGCGAAGACGATTCATCCCAGCCGGTACAGAAGATGACAATGCCCATATCGGCTCGGCCTGCGCACTCCATGTGCGGTTTTCCGCTGAGCCGGTTCCACGACTTGCCATCCCACTCAAAGAGGCCGGCATCATTCTCGCCGTACTGATAAAAGCCGTTATTCGCGACGACGACGCGCCCCTGCCCTGTAAAGCCTCCCTTGAAGTGCGGGCGTTTGGCAATTCTCATGTTCTTCACAAGGTCAACGAGCAGCCGCGGTTTGAGTGAGTGGACGTCTACCTCGAACAGCAGCCCCTCCATCGTCAGCATATAGACCCGGTTTGCCGGATCAGTGAGATGACGCATGGTCGCTGTGAGGCGGTGGTTCTTAAAGTCGCGAATGAATCTGTAATTGCCTCGGATGTCGATTGCATACGGCCCGATGAAGCACTGATTTGACTCGCGGTGCACCAGGCGATTGGCATGAGTGCCGTTGCTGACGTGAACCCGCTCCGCCCGCAAAATTTCGTCAATTCGATACAATCCGAGGCCAGTGCCCGTTGACTCAGTGTGCGAGTTGTAGGTGACTGCCCAAAGAGCGTCCGCCCATGGCATCAAGGCTCCAATGCCGCACTCCGATCGCGCGGGACCGGTATCCGCCTTCACGCCAATGTTTGGCAGTCCGGGAAAATGGCTTTGAGCAAGGGCCGCGCTGGCGCCGGCAAGAAGGCCCACGAAGTTCCTACGAGTGTGCAAGAATCCTCCGACTCAGTGAGCATTGAGGGATGGACAACGAGCAGCCCCTTCAGCATCACTCATCTATCCTTAAGGACAGATCCCCGCTCGCTGCATCACCGTGTAACGCTGTTGATCATCTTTGAGATTAACTGATTCAACGCTTCGGAACTGCGCCCCACTGAAGTGCTCAGTACTAGGAAATTCGTCTGACCGCTGCTATTACTCCGCCAGGCGCTTTTGCCTAAGCCCCGGGCGAAAGCAGCGACTTCGGCACGCGAGCCAGGGTGATGCGCTCGTACGGATTCGAATCTCCCCTCTCGTAGAGGCAGCCGATGACGTTGCCGCGGAGCGCAGCGAGACAGGAGTAGGCCGAGGGCCCCTCGTGCAGAACGCGTGAGACAGGCCACGT
>JADGHK010000503.1 GCA_019686145.1 Bryobacteraceae bacterium
CGCCCGTCTTGGCGACCTTCAGGCCCGATTCCAGGGTTCGCCCGAAACGATCCAGCTTCTCTGCCAGGCCGAACACTTCGGCAGTATCGGCCTCGCTCAACCGGAATTTAATCGGCTGATCGTCGTCCGGAGATTCCCGATAGGTGACGTCGCCGCTCTTTTCGACGATGATTTCGACATAGGCGGGTGTGCTTCCGGGAAAGCTTTTCGAATAGAAGATTCGGGGTTCCGCGGCGCGGGCAAGAGGAAGGGTGGCGCCGACGATCGCAAGCGCGGCAAGGAGAGGCTTTTTCATCGTGCCTTCTCCGCAATTCGTTGCGCTGTAAAAGCGCGTGTGGCATGGCAAATGGCTACGGCGAGAGCGTCCGAAGCATCTTCGGAGTCGATCACCGAATCAAGACGGAGGAGGTTCTTTACCATCACCTGCACCTGCTCCTTCCCGGCGCGGCCGTACCCGACCACGCTGGTCTTCACTTCCAGGGGCGAGTAGCTGCCCACTGGCAACTCAGATTCCGCCAGCAGCATCAGGGCTGCACCGCGAACATGAGCCAGCTTGAGTCCGCTTCTCACGTTCGCGGCTACGAAGACATCCTCGACAGCGGCAGCATCCGGCCGGAATTCGCGGATGACCTCACGAAGCCGCGAGCCGATGGCCAGCAAACGCCGTTCGAGCGGCGCCTTCGCGTCGGTTCGAATTACCCCGGCCGTGACGATGCGGTGAACACGGCCGTCGCTGTCAACAATCCCGTATCCCGTCCTCTCGGTGCCGCAGTCGATTCCTAGAATGCGCATTTCGCGCCATGCCGGTCCGGAGGATCAGGACGACATTGCCTCCATCTCGCTCTCGTCAATGTCGAAGTTCGAGTACACGTTCTGCACGTCGTCGTGCTCTTCCAGGGCCTCAACCAGACGGAGCATCCCCGCGGCGTTCTTGCCTTCCAGCTTCACGAGGTTCTTCGGCACCTGGGCGATCTCTGCAGAGACAGTCGGAATTCCAGCATTTTGAATCACAGCGACAACGGCCTCATGATTCTCGGGCGCGGATAAGACTTCCCAGTTCGTTCCGTCGCTGCGAAGATCCTCGGCGCCCGCGTCGAGAACCAGATTCATCAGCGTCTCCTCCGACGCGTTTTCCTGCTCAATGAGAATCTGGCTCTTGCGGTCGAACATCCAGGCAACGCTGCCCTGCTCGCCGAGGTTTCCCCCATGCTTGGAGAAAAGGTGCCGCATCTCGCTGACCGTCCGGTTCCGGTTGTCAGTCGCCGCATTGACGAGCACGGCAGCACCGCCCGGGCCGTACCCTTCAAACATCACTTCTTCGATCTGGCCGCCCTCGATCTCGCCGGTGCCGCGCTGGATCGCGCGCTTGATGTTATCACCCGGCATCGACACAGCCTTCGCGGCAGCGATGGCCGTGCGGAGGCGAGGATTCGCATCAGGATCGCCGCCTCCCTGCCGGGCAGCGATCATAATCTCTTTGATGATGCGCGTGAACACTTTACCGCGCTTTGCATCAAGGGCGGCCTTCTTGTGTTTGATGGTCGCCCACTTGGAATGACCTGACATCGTGAAAAACCTCGTGGGGTAGGCAGACTGATACTGTTGAAGCCTAATTTTTGAGGGTATCAGAATCAAGCACTTGCATCAAGTAAGCCGCATTACCGAACCAGCGGAATTTGCACGTGGAATTGAGGCCACAGCCGGAGCAAACCACCGGCGCTTCTGCTCCCCGCCTCCGTGTTTCAGAGCACACACACCCTCTCTGACCGACGCCTGTGGTGCGTTCGGAAGTTGTCAGGTTGTATTAGCGAACCAGCGGAATCCAGGCTTTCGTCCGAGCCCGGTATTTGGCGTGCTCATCGCCGAATCGCGCCGCGAGCAATCGCTCCTCGGCGCGGATGCGAATCTCCGTACCGAGCGCAAACACGCCGGCGGCAACCAGCGTCAGGGTCAGGCGGCCAATGACAAATCCCGTAGCCAGCAGCAGACAGAATAGCGCCGTGTAAATCGGATGGCGAATTACGGCGTACGGGCCGGAAGTGACCAGGCGGTGATCGGCCGTGACAACGGCGCTGATCCGCCATTGGTCACCGAGGTGTTTGAAGGCCAGCCAGGTCAGGAGGAGCGACAGTGGAGCAAGAATTATGCCCGCCCACAAGAGGGGAGCCGGGCGCTCGGGCCCGGGCACGAAGACAAGAAAGATCGCTCCCTGGAGATAGAGTCCCTTTCGCGAGGCCGGATCGCTTAACCGTCCTTCCCACGCCTCACCGTGCCGCCTCCTTGCCGCGCGGATCCGGATCCATTGGAGCACCGTTAGCGCAACGTATAAAATCCAGCAGCCTGCAATGATCCAGTTCGCAGTCCGGGCGATACCGGCAGGCGCTTCAGACATTGGCCGCGTCAGTCATTCCGGAATTGCTAAAGATCATTCACACAAAATCTTAACACTGCCTACCCGCCCAAATCGTTTCTTTGGCGATTTCCGGCACCGTCACGATTTCCCGACAGTGAACCTTACGCGGGACTGCATAAAAGCAGCCCCGCCGCCTCCTGAAGCAGACCCCTGGCAGTCCGGCTAGAGGAGGATATCCTTTGCCACCACGCCGTGGACGTCTGTCAATCGAAAATCGCGCCCGTTGTAACGATAGGTCAGTTTGGTGTGGTCAAGACCCAACAGGTGCAGGATTGTGGCATGCAGGTCGTGGATGTGCACGCGGTTCTCCACCGCATGGTAACCGTAATCGTCCGTTGCGCCGTAGGCCATGCCGCCTTTCACACCGCCTCCGGCCATCCACATCGTGAAGCCGTAGGGATTGTGGTCGCGACCATCCCGCTCCATGAACGGAGTCCGGCCAAACTCACCGCCCCAGATCACCAGCGTCTCGTTTAGCAAACCGCGCGACTTGAGATCACGCAGCAGCCCCGCAATCGGTTTGTCGACACCTCTGGCGTTTTTGGCGTGGAGGCGGGCGAGTTCCGTGTGCTGATCCCAATCGTCCGCCGTACATTGCACGAAGCGGACGCCCCTCTCCACCAGACGCCGCGCAAGCAGACAATGCCACGCGAAATCGGCCAGTCTATTATA
>JADGHK010000504.1 GCA_019686145.1 Bryobacteraceae bacterium
GCATCACACCGGGCTCGAACTGGTCTGGAGTGTAATCCCGCTGCTGATCCTCATCGGCATTTTCTTCTGGGGCTTCCACGGATTCATCAGGGCGAATGTAGCGCCGGGGGATGCCCTTGAAATTCAAGTGACCGGGAAGAAGTGGCTGTGGACGTTTGAGTATCCGAATGGCACTCGCAGCATCAACTCGCTCCACGTTCCGGTGGGCAGGCCCGTGAAGCTCGTGATGAGCAGCGAGGACGTAATCCATAGCTTCTTTATCCCGAGCTTCCGCGTAAAGCAGGACGTGCTTCCGAACCGCTACACGGAGCTGTGGTTCGATCCGGCGAAGCCAGGGGTTCATCAGGTCTTCTGCGCGGAGTACTGCGGCAAGTCCCACTCGGACATGATGGCGAAGATCTATGTCGACGACCAGGCAGCGTACGAGAAGTGGCTGGAGGAAGGTGACGAAGAGTTGAAGAAGATGCCGCTTCCCGAGCTGGGCAAACTGATTTACGAGACCCGCGGGTGCAACACGTGTCATTCGATCGACGGCACCCCAGGCCAGGGCCCGAGCTTTAAGGGCATCTGGGGGGAGCAGCACAAGTTCGCCGACGGGTCCACGGCCGTTGTGGATGCGAACTATATCCGAAGGTCGGTGCTTGAGCCCCAGGCTCAGGTGCGGGCAGGGTTTGAGCCGATTATGCCCACGTTCCAGGGTCTGCTGCGGGAGCGCGAGATCCTGGCGGTAATCGAGTACATCAAGAGTTTGCGGTAAGGGAAGGGAATTAACGATGGCTGACGTAATCGCGGCACCAGGTCAACTCTCGGGTGGGGCCGCCCGGGAGGAGAAGAACTATCTCAACGAGACAAAGGGGATTGCCAGCTGGATCTTCACCGTCGACCACAAGCGAATCGGGGTGATGTATTTGTGGGCGGTGCTGGCTTCCTTTTTCATCGGCGGAATCTTCGCGCTGCTGGTACGCCTGGAGTTGCTGACTCCAAAGGAAACCATCATGAGCGCGGAGACCTATAACCGTGTGTTCACGCTGCACGGCGCCGTGATGGTGTTTCTTTTCATTATCCCGTCCATTCCCGCGGCGCTCGGCAACTTCGTGCTTCCCCTGATGCTGGGAGCCAAAGACGTGGCTTTCCCGCGCCTGAATCTCGCGAGCCTTTGGATTTACGCCATCGGGGCAATTTTCGCGGTCACGGCCATGGTCACTGGTGGCGTTGACACCGGCTGGACGTTCTACACGCCCTACAGCACTACGACGAGCGGGGCGGTGAGCACGATGACGTTCGCCGCGTTCATCCTCGGGTTCTCGTCCATCTTCACCGGCATCAACTTCATCGCGACCATTCATAAGCTCCGGGCGCCGGGGATGAGCTGGTATAAGATGCCGCTGTTTTGCTGGAGCATGTACGCGACCAGCATTATTCAGATTCTTGCCACGCCCGTCCTTGGTATCACGCTTCTGCTGCTGATCATGGAGCGTGCCTTCCAGATCGGAATCTTTGACGCAAAGCTGGGCGGCGATCCGGTTCTGTTCCAGCACTTCTTCTGGTTCTACTCCCACCCGGCCGTCTACATCATGATTCTTCCTGGGATGGCCATCATCTCAGAGATCATTCCGGTCTTTTCCAGGAAAACGATCTTCGGCTATAAGGCGATTGCGTTTTCGAGCGTCGCGATTGCGCTGGTTGGCTTCTTCGTGTGGGGCCACCACATGTTCGTAAGCGGTCAATCGGTGCTGGCAGGCGCGATCTTCAGCTTCCTGACCTTCCTGGTGGCGATTCCGTCCGCGATCAAGGTCTTCAACTGGCTGGCGACGTTGTACAAGGGCCAGATCTCTCTCAAGACCCCGATGTTGTATGCGTTGAGCTTCCTGCTGCTGTTCGCGATCGGTGGTCTGACGGGTGTCTTCCTGGGTGCGCTGTCTGTGAACATCCACCTGCATGACACCTACTTCGTGGTTGCCCACTTCCATTACGTCATGATGGGCGGTACGGTGATCGCCTTCCTGGCCGGGCTGCACTACTGGTGGCCGAAGATGTTTGGACGGATGTTCAACGAGCGGGTGGGCGCCATCGCCTGCGCGCTTGTGTTCATCGGCTTCAACGTCACGTTCCTGACCCAGTTCGTACTCGGCAGCCAGGGGATGCCGCGACGGTATTACAACTATCTGGATCAGTTCCAGCCACTGCACGCATTCTCGACCTTCGGGTCCTGGATTCTAGGGCTCGGGCTGTTGATTGCCGCGGTCAATCTGTTGTCGACGTTCCGGAAGAAGCCGGATGCTCCCAGAAATCCCTGGGGCGCCGCGACGCTGGAGTGGCAGACGGAGACACCGCCGATTACGCACAACTTCCATCACACACCGACGGTTGATCACGGTCCGTACGATTACTTCCCGGGTCAAAGGAAACACGCATGAGTCAGGTAACGGGCGCTACGGGCGCCAGCACGATCCACGGGCATGGCCACGAGCACGGCCACTCGCCGTTCCTTCAGCACCATTTCGCTGAGATGGAGCAGCAGTTCGATGCCAGCAAGATTGGCATGTGGCTGTTCCTCGTCACGGAGATCCTTCTGTTCGGCGGCCTCTTTGTGGGCTTTGGGATCATGCAGGGGAAGTTCCCTGAGGCGTTTTACGAAGCTCACCACCACCTTGACTGGAGACTTGGAGCGCTCAACACCGTCGTGCTGCTGGTGAGCAGCTACACGATGGTGATGGCCGTTCACAGTGCTTCGAAGAGCAACCAGAAGGCGCTCATCAGGTACCTCATCATCACGCTCCTATGCGCCGGCATCTTCCTTGTGGTGAAGTACTTCGAATACGAGCACAAGATTCATGACGGTCTTCTTCCCGGCAAGTTCTACACCTACAAGGGAGATCACGTGCCGGGCGGCCAGCAGGCCACGTTTTTCAGCTTCTACTTCATGATGACTGGCCTGCACGGCTTGCATATCCTGGGCGGAATGACGGTCATAGGCTGGGTGCTCAAGCGGGCAATCGCCGGTCACTTCAACAGCAGTTACTACACGCCTGTGGATCTGGTCGGGTTGTACTGGCACTTGGTCGACCTGATCTGGATCTAC
>JADGHK010000505.1 GCA_019686145.1 Bryobacteraceae bacterium
GCTCGCTTTCACTTCTATGGGATTTGGAATCGCGAAAGTGCTATTGACGCCTTGTGATACACTTTCCTGTAGGGCATCCCGTTCGGCAGTCCTGAAGATTGCAACTCCGTACTGAGGTGACGCGTCTACTCAGGGGAGACAGACAACTCCCGCGGGGTAATGGGAGAAGCTTAGGTAATCACCATGTCCGAGCAACTGAGATCTTCCAACAATGGGAACCCTTCCGGCGGGGAGACGAACCAAGGAGCAGCAGAGGTTCACCTGTCACGGTTGCTGGCAGTTGAGGAGTCCACGCCCTGGTTTATTTCGCTGTACCGAAACGTTAAAGAACTCATCAATCCTCCGAAACTCCCACCTCTTGAAGTAACCTCAAGGCCCGTAGCCGTTAAGGACATCTGGCAGCATGACTCCCGTCAACGCCGCAAGGCAGGGTTGATCTCGGCGGCCGTGCACTTCGGCGCGATCGCGCTGATGTTCTCGTTCGCTACCAACGAGGTGGTGCAGCAGAAGGTTCGGGAGCACGTTACGCTCATCGCCCCCGACCTCGCCCCCTACATGCCGGAAGTCAAGCCCAAGAAGTTAACGATGCAGGGCGGTGGCGGCGGCGGTGATCGGTCGCCTTTACCGGCGAGCAAGGGCCGTGCGCCCAAATTCTCTCCCAGGCAGTTTACCCCGCCGATGGCCGTCGTAAACAATCCAGAGCCGAAGCTCATCATGGAGCCCACTCTGGTCGGTCCGCCCGATGTGAAGATGCCGAACGTGAACATGGCGCAATATGGCGATCCGTTCGCCAAGATCGCGCCCCCCTCAAACGGTCCAGGTTCGGGCGGCGGTATCGGCAGCGGTTCCGGCGGAGGTGTCGGTCCCGGTAAGGGCGGCGGACTTGGCCCTGGAGAGGGCGGTGGATTCGGAGGCGGGGTCTACCGGATCGGCGGAGGAGTTTCTGCCCCCGTTCCCATCTACAAGGTAGAGCCCGAGTATTCGGAAGAAGCCCGCAAAGCGAAGTTTCAGGGTACCGTTCTGCTGGCGATCGTGGTTGACGAAAATGGCAGAACCCAGAACATTCGAGTTATTCGTTCCCTCGGCTTAGGCCTTGACGAGAAGGCCATTGAAGCCGTCCAGAAGTGGAGATTCCGCCCTGCATACAAGGACGGAAAGCCAGTGCCGGTTGCGGCAAACGTCGAAGTTAATTTCCGTCTCCTGTAGCGATGCGATAGTTGGACCTTGAGGCCGGGCGCCGCGGCGCGCACCGGCCTTTTCCTTTTCTGCCCGTTTTTTCATTGACGAGCCTGTTATACTCTGCACGGGATTTTCATCCTGTTCGGAGGCGTCCATGTTCAATTCAGTCGTTTTGGAAGTAGCAATCGGGCTCGTGCTGGTGTATCTGTTGCTCTCCCTTCTATGCACCAGCATCAATGAGTGGATTGCCCAGATCTTCGGCCTGAGGGCAACCACGCTCAGGCAGGCGATTCAAGGAATGCTGGGCGACCGCACCGATTTGTTCTTTCAGCATCCGCTCATTCGGGTTTTGACGAACCGGGCTGGAGGCCCCTCTTACATCCCGGCTGTCAACTTCGCATTCGCCGTTCAAGGCATCATCACCAAGAATGCAGCGGTCGCCACGATGAACGATCTGCGGGACGCGATCGCAAGCCTGCCCGACGGGGATTTGAAGACTTCTCTTACGACCTTGCTTCAGGACTCCACGCTTACCCTCGAGCAGGCGCGCCAAAGACTTCAGCACTGGTTCGATGAGGTCATGAGCCGGGTCAGCGGGTGGTACGCCAGGAAGATCCGGTGGATCACCTTCGGTATCGCTTTCACTGTAACGCTTGTCCTCAACGTCGATACCCGCGAGGTGGCGATCAGACTCGCCAACAGCACAAACCTTCGCCTCACCGCGGTCGCTCTTGCCGAGCAGCGCGTTGCTGCGGGAAGCAGCGAAAACGGAAAACCGCAGACGCAGTTCTCCGCAGCGGAGCACGATCTGTTTGGAAACGTGATCGGCGCCAACGACCGCTACGAGCGATTTGGTGAGCACCTGCCTGGATGGATCGTCACGGCAATCGCCGTCTCATTTGGCGCTCCGTTCTGGTTCGATCTGCTGAATAAAGTGGTGAACCTGCGTTCTTCCCGGATCCCTGTGAGTCCGAAACCGTGAAGAAGCTGGACGCGCCGTGCGTCCTGGCTTAAAGGCTCTTGTTGCGACACTCCGGGCACGGGCAAAGCCGGCGGAAGAATTCCCAAGTGTAAATGCCGGTCTGGTGCCCGTCGTTCCAGTGGATCCGCAGAGCGTAATTGCCGACTTCTTCCACGGAGAGCATCTTCAATGCAGGCTTGAAAATTGGAAATGGGTCTGACGACGAGTTGGAATAGTTCGATTTCTGGGGCGGCGTCCCGTGAGCGCCTGTACAGGTGGCGCAAGGGCATTCGTCGCGCAGGAGAGCGAGCGGATACTCGCTGCGGTGCCCGTCTTTCCAATCAATTTTCACGCCCCTGGACTTTGAAATCGCTATGTGCTCCGGCTCGAATTCGGCCGGATTCTGCGCCTTGCCAGGCATCTCACTGCACTCTTTCAATATCTCTTACCCCTGAAATTCTCCGAATTGCGGCCACAATTCTTTCAAGCTGCTTTTTGTCGCGGATCTCAACCGTCATATCGACGATCGCGCCGTCCCCGCCGCGCTTGTCGTCCGGCCGCGCCTCCAGGCTCCGAATGTTGCTGCTCTCATTGAACAGGATCGACGTGAGCTGGTTCAGCATTCCCGGCCGGTCGTCGGTATAAATTACCATCTTTACCTCGAACGCGTGCGAGGTGCTGCGGGCCCATTCCACGTCGATCTTGCGCTCCACCTCGTACATAAGGTTCTGCACGTTGGTGCAGTTCACGGAGTGAACGGCAACGCCTTTGCCGCGAGTGACATAGCCGACGATCGATTCGCCGCGGATGGGGTTGCAGCATTTGGCCCGGTAAACCAGGAGGTCGTCGACGCCCTTGACTCTGATGACAAGATCGTTCCCGCCGGCGGCCGGTTCCGTCTGTGCGGGCGGAGGCGCGGTCTTGGCAGCCTCGTTCGTGTCG
>JADGHK010000506.1 GCA_019686145.1 Bryobacteraceae bacterium
GGCGTCGTCACGCTCGGGATTGTCCGTCCTTCTTCTGAGGCCCTTGAGACCGCGAGGCGGGCGATCAATGCCGGATTGAAGGGCGTTGTGCTGGAGGGCGACTTCGAGCCGGATCTGGCGGCCCGGATTCGCTCATTCGCACAGGATGTGAAGGCGGCCGCCATCGAGATGGGCCTGCGGTACCGCATGCCGCTCGATTCCAGTATCCCGGTCGTCGGCACAATGCAGGGCGTTTGGCCGGGTATTCAACTCGAGACCGAAGGGTCCACGAAGGCTGCACCGAGCGGCGCGCCGTGGATCAACACAAATACGGGATTCCTTCGCTTCGCACGGGCTGCTACCAGTTCGACGATCTGGGTGGGCATCACACCGCCTTCCGGTTCAACCTGGCGCGTGGAGCGTTACCTTCAGTCCATTGGGGATGCAGCGATGTCCGGCGCCCGCTGGGTCGTCGCGCTTGACCCCGACTTCGAATCGCGGTTATTGGCCCGTGAAGCCCGAGCGCTGAAGGACTGGCAGCGCATCGGGGCGCACCTGAAATTTTTCGAGGATCATAAGGAGTGGCGCACCCTGCAACCATACGGACTTCTGGCGATCGTTCAGGATACGTCGAGCGGCGCGCTGCTCTCCGGCGGAATTCTCGACATGATCGCAGTCAAGCACACTCCTGTCCGTCCGATTCCTACCCGAATTCTTAAGGCGGATTTGATGCAAGGCGCTCAAATGGCCGTCAACGTCGACCCCGAATCGCTGACACAGCAGCAGCGGGATGCTTTGCGCGCCTTCACGCGGAGCGGCGGCACTCTTCTGAGCGGTCCTCCGGGCTGGAAGTTCCCATCGCTCAAGCAGGGCCAGATTACTCTGCCGGACGAGGAGGTGAAGACGCTCGACAACATCTGGAAGGATTTGAACTCGATGACCGGACGCCGGAACCTGGGCGCCCGATTATTCAATGTGTCGAGCATGCTCTCCAACTTGCTGAGCACTCCGGACGGGAAACAGTTGATCCTGCATCTGGTGAATTACTCGGACTATCCCGTCGAGTCAATTACTGTGCACGTCCTTGGAAATTACAAGCGGGCGCGCCTTCTGACTCCAGAGGGCGTCCAGAAGGACCTTGAAGTTTACCCGGTGGAAGAAGGGACGGGAATTGACATTGATCAGCTTTCCGTTATTGGAACATTGCAGATAGACTAGGGAGTATGACTCGACGCGAGCTGCTTGCCCTCGGAGCGGGTGCAGGCGCGTTCTGCGCGACGCACTCGCCGCTTCTCTCTGCTCCTTCCGCTCCAACGGCTCCGGTTGCGATTGCCCGTTGCCGCACCTACAACAACGATGAACTGGTGGCCGCGATGACCACCATGTTCGACCAGCTCGGCGGCCTGGGCCGGATCGTCAGGAACAAGACAGTTACGGTTAAGTTGAACCTTACGGGCAGCCCTGCCTTAAAGTTCCAGGGGAAGCCCCTCGGTGTAACCCACTATTCCCATCCCAATATGGTGGCCGCGTTCGCTTACCTCCTCGACCGGGCTGGGGCGAAACGGATTCGTTTCGTCGAAAGCTGCTGGGCGACGGCAGGTCCGCTTGAGGAGTACATGCTGGATTCGGGCTGGAACGTCCGGAAGCTGGTAGCGGCCGCTTCCAATGTCGAGTTCGAAAACACGAACGCGCTGGGTAAGGGGAAGAAGTACTCCCGGCTAAAGACAGCCGGTGGAGGATATATCTATCCTTCCATTCACGTCAATCACGCCTATGAGGATACGGATGTGTTTGTCTCCATGGCGAAGCTGAAGAACCACGCAACATGCGGGGTCACGCTGGCCATGAAGAACTGCTTCGGCAACACGCCCGCGTCGATTTACGGAGACGACGCCGGTGAAGACGAGCCGAATGAAAATCCGACCTCCGGGCGGGGCAGCACGTGTCACGCTGGCAAGCGGCAGCCTGCGAAGATTGCAGCTCCGGAGCTCGATCCGACGAGCCCCCGGGAGCCCGGCTACCGCATGCCTCGCATTACCGTCGATGTTTTCTCGGCCCGGCCGGTTGATATTGCGCTGATCGACGGAATTGAAACAATTGCGGGCGGGGAAGGCCCTTGGGTCAAGAACATCAGATACGTCACTCCCCACGTGCTCATTGCAGGGACGAACGCAGTCACGACGGACACGGTTGCGACGGCGGTCATGGGTTACGATCCCAGAGCGGCTCGGGGAACGCCTCCGTTTGTCAATTGCGACAACACGCTCACTCTGGCTGAGGCCAGGGGACTGGGCACCACCGATCTGAACCGGATCGAGGTGGTGGGACTGAAAATCTCGGAAGCAACGTATCGCTTCGGATAATTTCCGTTCTGTTATCCCGTTGAATTTTCATAATTTATGACCGTTCGCGAGACGCTGCGCTTCCTGTATAAGTTAAACTGGAAATAAACCCGGCCGGGAGGCGCGGCGTTTCTATCGATGGTCAGTCTGCCCACATCCCTTCGAGAACAGCTCGGCAAGCTCGGGCTTACTGAGATCATCGACGTCCTTGTCGTTGCTTTCCTGATTTACCAGTTCATCATGATCGTTCGGGGGAGGCGCGCTGCGCACATCCTGAACGGAATCGCTGTCGTCCTGCTGGTCTACGTCATCTCCGTATGGTTAAGATTCGAGCTTCTGCGGTCGATACTGGCCGCCCTGGCTCCCTACACGGCCTTTGCTCTGATTGTTCTCTTCCAGAATGAGATACGCCGGATGCTGGCCCGGCTCGGACGGCGCAACTGGATGGGGCTGGGCGGGCGTCTCCAGAGCCGGGAGACGGCCGAGGAGATTCTGCTGGCCGTCACCCAGTTGGCACAGGAGAAAACCGGCGCTCTGATCGTTCTGGAGCGCGATATTGGGTTGCGGACGTTCATCGAAAGCGGAGTTCTGATGGACTCGCTGCTTTCCCGGGATCTTCTGCTGTCCATCTTCATGCCGAATGGCGCCCTGCACGACGGCGCTGTGATTGTGCAGGGGGATCGCATTGCGGCTGCTGCCTGCTTCCTGCCGCTCAGCATCAACCCGAACGTCATCCGGAAGCTCGGTACCCGGCACCGCGC